>JAYUYU010000149.1:0-7167 GCA_043752365.1 Myxococcales bacterium
GCTGACACCAAGATGCAGGAGCGCTCCTTGGCGGCGCTCTTCAGCAAGCTGGATCGGGACCAGGAGCTGGACTGGCTGGGCGACCGCCCGGGCGCTCAGGTGGCGCTCGCCAAGGCGCTAGGAGCCTCGCTCGACGACATCCGGGCCCGCGTTCGGCGTCGGCAGGAGGGCGCTCCGGGGCAGGTTTTGCGGCTGCGTTCGCTACCCGCGGCCCGCGCGCTTTCGCTGCTGGAGGAGCCGCTGTTCCCCGGCATCCCGGGGGAAGTGCTGGAGCCGGCCACGTTTGGGGGCGTGTACTGGGTGGCGGCGGGCGGCGCGGGACGAAGCCTGGTCGGCCGCTGGCTGGAAGCTCGCGGACTGGCGCGCTTCATTCGCGCTGCAACCTGGCGCGACGCCGAAGCGCAGTTGCCGGCGCACGGTGCCGTTTTCGTCGAGTTGGAGGCGCCAGACGCGGTCCCCGAGCCGCATGTCGCGCCGGGCGTCCGACTCTGCATCGCAGCAACGCTGGCACCGCAAGCGCCGCACGCGTTTCGAGTCGTGCACACGCCGGAGCCCGAAGCGTATTTGGGGGCCTTGGTGGATTGGGTCGCAGAGCGAACGCCCAAAGACGGCCGCTTCGAGCCCGCGCGGGTGCTGGCGTGGCTTTCTGCGGAGCCGCTCGAGCGCGGCATCATCGACGGCCCCGGCGCGGCGTTGGGCCTGTGCGGGCTCGCGGACGAGCTGGGTGCGCGCGTGTTGTCGGAGGACTTGGAAAAAGGCGTACGGCGCTACGCGCAAGCGCGCTTCGCGGCTTCGCTCGATCCCGAAGCCGCGCACGCAGCGTTCTTTCGAAAGAACGGCTATGGCGCGCTGGTGGCGCTGGTGCGCCGCTTGCTGGCCGAAGACGCGGCGCCGTGGGACGCGCCGCGTCCGCGCGAACGTTGGCTGCAGCTAGTGCCCGAAGAGCTGCAGCGCGAAGCCGATTTGGATTGGCTGAAAATGACGCTTGGAACCGGGCCCGGCGCGCTGCGTGCGACCGATTTGGAGCGCGCCGCCAAAAAGCTGCCGCCCGGTGCCTTTCGGGTCATTCGCTGCTTCGAACAAGCGGGTCTGCTCGAAGCGACGGCGGACGACGCGCTCAAGTTGGGGCCGCGCTTCGTGGCGCGCGCGCTGCTGAGCGAAGCCGTCGCGGCGCTGGCCAACGGCTCGCCGAGCGAGTGGGGCCAGGCATTGCTCGAAGGCTCCGCGCGGCAAGACGTGGAGGCGTACGTGATAGAGTACGCGCGGGCTTCGAACGGCGCGAGCCTGGAGCCGCTGCTCGAAACTTCGGAGCCGGACAGCCTGTCCTACGTGGGCGCGCTTGAGCTGGGTTTCACGGCAGCGGGCTTGGCGCTGTTGGAAGGCGCAGAGCTCTCGCGTGACTTGCGCGAGGGGCTGTTCGAAGACCAATTGGAGCTGTTGCTGGAGTTGCCCGGCGACTTACCGGTGCCGCGGGTGCTGCGCGGCACCGAACACGAGCGCGCCGAGCGGCACGCGCTGTGGCTCTTGGCAGCGCTCAGCTTGTCGGAAGACTTGCCGAAGCCCACGCGTCGCCACCCGCTGCTCAGGCCTTGGAACGCGCAAGACATCGACCCGCGCTTTGGCCAACTGCTGGACCAAGTCGCGCTGGGGCTTACCTCACCGAAGCTGAGTCAGGCGGCCGCGCTAGGCGTGTTCGCGTTGATGGGCCGACTGCGTAGCAGCGTGGGCGCGCTGTGCGGCATCGATACCCCGCACGCGCTCGAACAGCCGGCGGTGATCGTGGAAGAAGTGCTGCATGGTGTGTTGACGTGGCCCAGCGTGGCAGGCTTGGGGCGCGGTCGAGCCGGGCTACTGATTGGCGCAACGCGGGCGGCGGCCATCACCTTCGATCTGCCTTGGCCCGAAGTCGCGCGCGCGGTTTGGCAAGCCTGGGACGCTGCCGAGCGACCAGCCGAGGGCGCGGATTTTCTGCTGCCTGACAACGACAACGAGGGCCTATTTTGGGCCCACATTCCGCGCGAGCTGCTGCGCCCCTTGTTGGCGGACGCGCGCGACAAGCCGATGCCTTTCGAGCGCCTGCGCGACGAGCCGTGGGCGGCCATCGAAGAAGCGGTCTTGGCAGACGCGCTGCCGGTCACGGCCGAAATGGTGCGTCACGCTCCGAGCAGCGTGCTCGACAGCTGGCTCGGTCGGCGCGGGCTTACGCCGTTCAGCGCGGCTGCGCTGAGCGTGTTGTTCGAACGCCTGCCCGAGCGCTTGTTGGGTGTACTTTCGCTGCATTTCGAGCGGCCGAATCCGGCGGAGGTACCGCAGGTTTTGGCGTTGCTGGCGGCGTTGCCGCGAGCCTCGTTGGCTGGAGCGCTCGAAGTCGCCGAAGGAAAGCCGCTGGTGCGCCTGCCGGGGCCAACCTTGGCGGCGACACGCAAACTACTACACCGCGCCGTCAGTGAGGGTGGCGCGCTGGGACGCCGCGCCTACCCGCTCTTGGCCGAATTGGAGCAGAGGCTTTCTGTCGCGCGACCGGCCTAACGCGCTTACCAGCCGCCCTTGTCTTTGTCTTCGTCGGGCTTCTTGTCTTCGGCGGCCCCGGCAGGCGCGGGCGCTGGCGGGGTCGCGGAGCGCTTGACGTCAGCAGCCTTGCCTT
Source organism: Myxococcales bacterium (assembly GCA_043752365.1). Classification (GTDB taxonomy): domain Bacteria; phylum Myxococcota_A; class Polyangia; order Polyangiales; family Polyangiaceae; genus PMG-095. Next base: position 2,645 of record JAYUYU010000149.1, read on the forward strand.
CGTCGTCAGGCTCCGGGCGCTCGGGCTCGGCAGTCGTTTTGTCGGGCGCCGCGCCCTTTTCGGGACAGCCCGCGAGCAACGAGCCAAGCGCAAACAACCCTAGACACGTAAGCACGTTGCGAGACCGAGCGGGGCGCATGACCGACACTTTGCCGGCCTTTCGAGGCCCCCGCAATGGTGTACTATCGCGCGGCTTTCAGCAGGCATGCGGAGGGCCAATCGTTAAGTTAGAAGGCTCGACCGGTGCGAAGAGATCAGTGATGGCACGCAAGCGGTACTTGATAGTCGGCGACGGGGCAGCGGGCCTCACGGCGGCCGAAGAAGTCCGCAGGCGCGAGCCCGATGCCGCCATCGGTATTTTTTGCGACGACCCGAACCCCGGTTATTTCCGGGCCGCGCTCACGAATTTCCTACTGGGTGAGCTGCGAGAAGATCAGCTGTGGGCGGTAGCGCCCAACTTTTACGAAACGCGCCGCATCGAGCGTGTGTTCACGCGCGTGTTGCGCGTCGACGCGCGAAAGCACGAGGTTTGGTGCAGCGGCAACCCTGCGCCGCTCGGCTACGACGCCCTGTTGGTGGCGGCCGGCGCGCGCGCCCGACCGCCGGCGTTTCCGGGTGGCCATCTGCCCTTCGTGCTCACGCTGCGCACCATCCAAGACGCGCGACGCATCGTCGACGCGCTGCGCGGCAACGTGCGGCGCGCGGTGGTGCTGGGCGGCGGCGCCTTGGGCCTCGAATGGACGCATGCCCTGCTGGAACGCGGCGTCCACGTCACGCTCGTGGAACGCGCGCCGCGTTTCATGCCGCGCGCGCTCGACGCCTTGGCGTCCGATTTGCTCGCGGCGCGCCTACGCAAGGCCGGCGTCGAAATCGTGCTGGGCGAAGAGATCGCGCTGGCCGAGCCAGGCCCCCATGGCGCGGTCGGCGGTGTCGTCACCCACACGGGTAGGCGCATTGCGTGCGAGCTGGTTGCCTGCGCGCTCGGCATCGTGCCCAACAGCGAGCTGTTGGACGAAAGCGGCGTCGAGCGAACCGCGAACGGGGCCGTCAAGGTCGACGCCAACTTGAAAAGCTCGCTGCCAGGCGTGTGGGCCGCTGGCGACGTCGCAAGCGTCGAAGGCGAGCAGTTGGGTCTGTGGGAGCCAGCGCGGCATCAGGGCCGCCTGGCAGGAGTAAACATGTGCGGCGGGCAAGAGCAGTACCGGCCCGGCGTGCACTACTTCGCGACCCGCTTGTTCGATCTCGATTTCGCGCGCCTCGGTGAAATCGACGAGGCGCCGGAGCGCCGCCCGCTGGTGGACTTTCCGCGCGGCACCGGGCACATCGCCTACAGGAAGCTGGTGCTCGAGGGCGGCCGCCTGCGCGGCGCGCTGTTGATAGGCGAAAAGCAGGCCAAAGTGCGCACCATCGGCCGCGGCCTGAAGCGGCTGATCGACGCTGGCGCTGACGTCAGCGGCGTCGCCGAGCGCTTGCTCGATCCCAGCTTCGACGTGGCCGGCTTTTTGGAGACGCGTAAACTCTTGGCCAAACCCGAGCTGCAGCGCGGCAGCACGCGTGCCGTGCCGGCAGCTAAGCTGCGCGGCACGCAAATGGTCAGCATGAGCACGGCGCTTGCCGGTCTGAGCCAACGCGCCGGCACGGCCCTGCTCGACAGCGGCGTCATGCAAGCCGTGGGTAGCCCCAGCACGGTCGCGCTACCCAACGCCGTCGCGTCGGCCGGCCACCAGGGCCTTACCAGCGCTTTGCCCAACAGCGCGTCGCAATTGCCCGGCGGTACCTCTCAGCTGCCCGGTCGCACCTCGCTTTTGCCCGCGTCTCAACCGCGGCGCACCAAAATGTTGTCCATCGGTCTGCACGCCGAAGCCGCGCCCGAGCCGATGGTAAGCGAACGGCCCATCGAGGCGCACTTCGAGCTGCAGGGCCAAGTGCTGCCGCTCGGCGGCAAAGTCGCCAGCATCGGCAGCGCGCCTGACTCGACCATTCGTTTGAACGACCCGGCGGTCGCTTTCCTCCACGCGCAGGTTGCCCAGCACGGAAACGCCCTGTATTTGCGGGATGCGGGCACTCAAACCGGCACCTGGGTCAACGCTGTCCCGCTGGCGGGCGCGCACGCGCTGCACGACGGCGACCGAGTGCTGTGCGGCCGCACGGAGCTGGTGTTCCGCTCCAGCGTGCTTGGCAAGCAGACTGGGCCGAGTAATCCGCTAATTGCGCTGCCGCGTTTGGAGCTGCGCTCGGGACCCAGCATGGGCCTATCGTTCCTGCTGTCCGGTGAAAGCTGCAATATTGGCAGCGGGCCTGACGCCGACCTGCAAGTCTTCGAACCTAGCGTGGCAATCGCGCACGCCCGCGTACGGCTCGCGCAAGGCTTGCACTACCTGGCGGATCTGGGCAGCCCCAGCGGCAGCTACGCGCGGGGCGTGCGCCTAGCACCGGGGCAAGAGCTGGTGCTAGGTGACGGCGAAGTGTTTCAGGTCGGCGCGGTCGCCATAGCCTACACACGCGCGCCCACCACGGATCGGCTGGCGGCTTTCCGCCCCACCGCCCGGCTCAGCGTGACCTCGGGCGCCGGCGTCGGCCAAGCGGCGGCGTTCGTCGAGCGCGCTCGGGTCGGTAGCGCGGCCGAAGCCGAGCTGTGTTTGCCTGGCGCCGCCGCTTGGGAGCTCGAGCTGCTGCTGCACCAGGGCTGCTGGTTCGCTCGAGATTTGTCGGGTGGGCGCACGTTCAAGAGCGGCGCGCCGCTCGACGGTGCGTGGGCGCCGCTGAAGGGTGGCGAGCTGTTGCTGATTTCGTCCGGCGCCTTGCTGCGCTTCGAGGAAGCGTGAGCACCGCCGCCGACCAGCAGCTGAAGGAAGCCGTCGAGAGCGAGGTGCTGGCCTGCATTGGCTGCAACGACTGCCTGCTTGCCTGCCCGATCGTCGAGTCGCGCTACGTCACCATCGCCGACCTGAACGGCGCGGTGCATTTGCCGACTATCAGCGACGCCAACGTCGCGCGCTTCGTAACTGCGTGCACGCAGTGCCGCCAGTGCGTGCCGGCGTGCCCGGCCGACCTGAACCGCGCCGACATGGTGCTGCTCAACAAGCTCAAGCTCGCAGACAGCGTGCCCGATCACGAGTTGATGTTGCAGGCGCGCACGGTGGTGTTCGCCTCCGGCATTACGCTGGACGGCTTATCGCAGAAGCTGGGCGAGCTGCAGCTGTTCCGCGGCGCAAGCCCGGTGGTGCTGCGGCGCCTGGTGCTGAGGTCCACCCTGCGCATGCTCGTGCCCGGCGAGGAGCTGTGCAAAGAAGGCGAGTTTCACGAGCGGCTGTGCGTCGTGCTCTCGGGCACGCTGGAGCAACAAAGCGCCGGGCAAAACGGCGTGGCGATTCACGTACTGAAGCTGGCTCAAGGCAGTTTTTTCGGAGAAATGGGCGTGCTCAGCGACTCGGCCGAGCCCTTCTCGGTGCTGGCCGAAGAGCTGTCCATCGTGCTCGAAGTGCCGAAAATTGCCGTCCTGCAGCTGATGGAGCAAGCGCCCGACGTGCGGGCCTCGCTCGACGCGCTTTACGAAAGGCGGGCGCTCTGGAGCTACTCGCGTAACCCGGGGGGCCTGGGCGCGCTGCCAGAAGCGGCGGTGGCCGAGCTATTGTGGTCGGCGCGGCTCGAGCTCTTGCCCACCGGCAGCGTGCTGTTCGACGAGCACGAGACCCCGCGCGACTTGTTCTTGGTGCGGAGCGGCTTCTTGCGCGCCAGTCAACGCCAACCAGCAGAGCCAGGTATGCCCGGCAAAGACCGAGTGCTCACCTACTTTCGCGAGGGCAACGTGTTCGGCGTGCTGGCGATCTTGGGCCGCGAAGCTCAGGTCGGCTACAGCGTGCAGGCCGCCAGCCGCTCCGAGGTCATTCGTGTACCAGGCGCCGCGTTGGCCTCGCTGCTCGCGCGCTACCCGCAGGCCGAGGCCGCCTTGCGCCAAGCCGGCTTCGAGGCAGAAGCGCTGGCGCGTGCGGACAACGTCGGCACGCGCCCGCCCCACGCTGGCATCGCGCCGCCCGGTTACCTGCCAGGCCCGCCGCAGCCCGGCGCTGCACATCCGCTGGCGGGCACGCGCCGCTCGCTAGAGGCTGGCGTTTTGGTCGAGGCCGGCTTGGCCAAAGGCCGCGAAATCTTGGTCATCGATCAAGAGCGCTGTACCGCCTGCAGCAATTGCATCGACGCCTGCGAACGCCGTCACGGCAACAGCCGCCTGCAGCTGCGCGGCATTCAGGTGGAAACTTTCATGTTTCCGACCGCTTGTCGTCACTGCGACGATCCCACGTGCTTGATGTGCAGCGTCGACGGCATCGTGCGCTTGCCCAGCGGTGAAATAAAAATCGTACCCGAAAACTGCATTGGTTGCGGTTCGTGCGCGCAGCGCTGCCCCTACGGCAACATCAGCATGCACGCCGTCGAAAAGCCGCAGCCCAGCCTGCTGGTCAGCCTGCTCGATTTTTTGGCTACCGGTAGCCTTCGCGAGCGCGCGCTCGAAGCCGTCGATCCCA
>JAYUYU010000150.1:0-7157 GCA_043752365.1 Myxococcales bacterium
TTGATGACTTCGTCGGCGCCGCCGTAAATGGCGTCCTGCAGCGCGCGGTCGAATTGCGGCGAATCGAGCGCGACCTCACGCTGGGCAACGCTGGCCAACAGTCTCAGTGCCGTCACATCCTGGCCGTAGTGATCTTGAAGCGGCTTGGCGTCGAGCGTGAGCTCGAAGTCTGCGCCGGTTTGCGGTTCGCTGGGCAAGCCGCGTGTCGCGTAGGGCAACAGCGCGTCCACGTCTTTGGTGGTGCGCCCGCAGATCAGCCGGGCTGGTGCCGTGCCGAGGCTGACGGCCACGGCGCAGCTAGCGTCTGGAAAATCACCGACGCGGAAGACACCTGGGGCAAGCTTGCGAGTGGGGAGCTGCAGCGCGTCGGCGGCACTCAGCGCTGCGTCGAGCGATTTGAGGCCGACCGAACCGATGACCAGCGGAGGCGGCACTTTGCCTTCGCCGAACGCGTCCAGCGCGACCAGCATTTCGACGGGCGCTTCCCATAGCACGGCGCGCGAGAACGCTCGCGCCTGCTGCGGTACCATGTCCTCCATCCGCACCGGAAGCGAGCTCCACTTCGTGAGGGTCTCGGCGAACAGGCGGGGCCGCGCGATGCGACCCACCACCACGATTTCCGCGGGGCGCTGGACCGGAGAAAGGTCAGGCGAATCCTCGACAATCGCTAGCGGGGTGGCCGCGACAGGCTTGGGCGGCGGCGCCTTCGCGTCTTGTTTTGCACCACAGCCAACGAGCACGAGAGCAAAGCAGGCACTGACCCAAGAGCGCATCCGGAGCAGGCTAGCATGGGGTAAGCTGACCTCGCGATGGCCGTCAAAGTTTACCAATTTTCCAAGTGCGCGACCTGCCGGAAGGCGCTCAAGTGGCTCGACGCGCGCGGCGTCGATTACGAGCCCGTGGACATCGTCAGCACGCCGCCGAAGAAGCAGGAGCTACAGCGCGCGCTGAAGAGCGGCGTTCCTCTCAAAAAGCTGTTCAACACTTCGGGGCTCTCCTACCGCGAAGGCGGTTGGGGTCGGAAGCTCGCCGAGGGCAACGTGACCGAGTCTCAAGCGCTCGAGGCACTGGCGAATGACGGCAAGCTCATCAAGCGTCCGTTTGCGCTCACCAGTGACCGGGTCTTGGTCGGTTTCGACGAAGCCGGTTACAAAGCCGCGTTCGCTTCGTCCAGCTCGTAAAAACACAAACGCCCGAAGCCGTAGGGCTCCGGGCGTCTGTCAGTCGGGGTTGCGCCCGCGACCGTGCGTCGTCAGTTCGACTCTTCGAACTCGGCGTCGATCACGTCACCCTTTTTCTTCTTGCCACCTTCGTCGGCGGGGGCGGCACCCGCATCGGGACCTGCACCTGGCGCGCCGCCGGGACCACCACCGGCGCCCTCGTACATCTTGGCGGCCATGGCGTGGGCTTCCTTCTCCAGCAGCTCGAGCACGCTTTGCACCTTGGCGTCGTCTTGCTTCTCGACGGCCTCGCGGCCCTCTTTGATCAGCTTCTCGATGCTGCCGATGTCGACGCCGTCCAGCTTGTCTTTGTTCTCGCTGATCTGCTTTTCGAGCGTGTAACACATGTTGTCGAGCTTGTTCCGACGCTCGATTTCTTCGCGGCGCTGCTTGTCTTCTTCCTCGTGCGTCGCAGCTTCCTTCACCATGCGGTCGATGTCGTCCTTGTTGATGCCGGACGACGCCGTGATGGTGACGCGCTGATCCTTGCCCGTGGCCAAGTCCTTCGCGCCCACCGACAAGATGCCGTTGGCGTCGATGTCGAACGTTACCTCGATCTTCGGCATGCCACGCGGAGCCGCCGGCAGCCCTTCCAGGTGGAACTTGCCGAGCGTGCGGTTGTAACGCGCTTCGGCGCGCTCGCCCTGCAGTACGTGAATTTCAACTGAGGTCTGGTTGTCGCTCGCGGTCGAGTAGATTTCCTTCTTCTGCGTCGGAATCGTGGTGTTGCGTGGAATCATCACGGTCATGACGCCGCCCAGCGTTTCTACGCCGAGTGAAAGCGGGGTCACGTCCAGCAGCACGACGTCTTGCACGTCACCGCTCAGCACGCCGCCCTGCACGGCCGCGCCGATGGCGACGACCTCGTCAGGGTTCACGCCCTTGTGCGGCTCTTTGCCGAAGAACTTGCTGACGGTCTCTTGCACCAGCGGAATGCGCGTCGAGCCTCCGACCAGCACGACCTCGTTGATGTCGCTCGGCTTCTTCTTGGCGTCGTCTAGCGCGCGCTTCAACGGCTCCATCGAGCGATCGACCAGCGGGCGGATCATTTGCTCGAGCTTGCTGCGCGATAGTTGCTTCTGCAGGTGCTTCGGGCCCGAGGCGTCGGCCGTGAGGTAGGGCAGGTTGATGGTCGACTCTTGCTTGTTGGATAGCTCGATTTTCGCCTGCTCGGCCGCGTCCTTCAGACGCTGAATCACCATCTTGTCTTTGGATACGTCTAGCCCCGTGTCCTTTTTGAACTCGGCAACCAGCCAATCCATGATCATGTGGTCGACGTCGTCGCCGCCCAGGTGCGTGTCGCCGTTCGTCGAAATGACCTGCACGACGTTGTCGCCCACTTCGAGAATCGAGATGTCGAAGGTGCCGCCGCCGAAGTCGTAAACGGCGATAATTTCGTTGTTCTTCTTGTCCAGGCCGTAGGCCAACGCGGCCGCGGTCGGCTCGTTGATGATGCGCTTCACGTCGAGGCCGGCGATACGGCCGGCGTCCTTGGTCGCCTGGCGCTGCGCGTCGTTGAAATACGCCGGCACGGTGATGACGGCCTCCGTCACCTTCTCGCCCAGGTAGTCTTCAGCGGCTTTTTTCAGCTTTTGCAGCACCTTGGCGGCGACTTCGGGCGGCGCCATGGCCTTACCGCGCGCTTCGATCCAAGCGTCGCCATTGGGCCCCTTGACGACCTTGTACGGTACGCGAGCAGCCTCCGACGAACCTTCCTCGAAACGGCGGCCGATGAAGCGCTTCGACGAATAGACGGTGTTTTCCGGGTTCGTCACCGCCTGGCGCTTGGCAATCTGACCGACCAGCACCTCACCCTTGTCATCCCAAGCAACGACCGACGGCGTCGTGCGGGCGCCCTCCTCGTTGACGATGACCTTGGCTTCTTTGCCTTCCATGACCGAAACGACGCTGTTCGTCGTTCCGAGGTCGATTCCGATGATCTTGCCCATAGCGCTTACTCCTCAACTCCTGCCGGAAGCTTCCGGCTCGGCTCCGGCCGCCCATTGTTTGGCGCCTCGGAAACCTTGAATCTGTGCGGCTCGGGCTATTCCCGAGTGACCGACGGGCGGCAACATAATCATGTCGATCCGCGGGTCAAGGACCCGAAAGCCCCGATTGACGATCGGATGGCAGCGGCATGCGGACCGCTCGAGGATCGTGCGAGGGCGAATTATTCTGCGCCGTTTCTAGCTTTTCGCTTGACCATTTGGCCGCCGCGGTTAGTGTCCCGGCCTCCTTTCTCCCCGGGGCTGTAGCTCAGCTGGGAGAGCGCTGCGTTCGCAATGCAGAGGTCAGGGGTTCGATCCCCCTCAGCTCCACAAAAGACGGCGGTTCCAAAACGGAACCGCCGTTTTCGTTTGAGGTGCCCACCCCCAGGCGTGCTCGGCCTGCGGCCTGCGCGCGCCTGCCCCTCCCAAACGCGAGCGGAGCTCGCGTGGGAGGGGAGAGACCGTTGCCGTTGCCGTTGCCGGGACCGTTGCCGTTGCCGTTGCCGTTGCCGTTGCCGGGACCGTTGCCGTTGCCGTTGCCGTTGCCGTTGCCGACTCGGACTCGATCACGGACACGGTCACGGTCACGGTCGCGGCAACGGACTCGGACTCGGACTCGGTCACGGCAACGGACTCGGACTCCGACTCCGACTCGGTCGGGGGTCTTGCTGCTCGGGTCTTTGAGTGTGCCAGCGTGCTCGGCTGGTTCTAGGGGCTTCGCTCGCGCTTCGCGCGACGCTCGCTTCGCTCGCGCCCTAGATCCAGCCTGCGCGCGCTGCCTTGGGGCGAGTGCGTTCGCATTTCAGGCGGGCGCGAGGAGAAATGTATGCCGTTTCAAGTTGCGGAGCTGAGCTTCGAGTTGATTGAGGAGTTGCGGCCGTTGGTTTCGCGGATCCGGGCGGTGGATCGGGGGCTGGCGGACCAGCTGATGAGGGCTGCGAGTAGCGTGGCGTTGAATATCGCCGAGGGGCGGTGCTCTGCTTTCCGCGCGCCGTGGCCGCCGAGCGGCTCGCATCGTTTGAAAAGTGGGTTCGGAGCCAAACTGACTTCGCGGGGGTTCCGAAAAATGGGTTCGGAACCGAACTCATTTTTTGGGGGGAGGGAGGGCGCTTCTGCGCGATATCTCCTTGGGAGCTTCACACGGCGAGCAGGGCGGAGGTGGCACCCTGGAGGGATGAAACGGAGGTTTTCGGTTGGGGCGCGGTTGCGTAGTTTCGTCTACGCGGGGCGGGGGTTGCGGACGCTGCTGGCGTCGCAGCACAACGCTTGGGTCCATGCGGCTGCGACGGCGGTCGTGGTTGCGGCCGGGGTGGTGGTGCGGCTCGAGCGGCTCGAGTGGTTGGCGCTGGTCGCCGCCATCGTTTTGGTTTGGATGGCGGAAGCCATCAATACCGCCTTCGAGTTCCTATGTGATGTCGCGTCACCGGGTTTTCACCCGTTGGTGGCTCGTGCCAAGGACGTGGCAGCTGCTGCCGTTTTGATCTGCGCGGTGGGGGCGCTGGCTACGGCGGCGGTCGTTTTTGGTCCTCACTTAGTGAGCGTGAAGCCGTCGATCAGGAAGTGGCCGTTCGTGCAACCTTCGGGGGCGAAGCCGAAGGCGGAGACGTGGGAGCGATCGACGGGCTCGGCGGGAGCCTTGCTGGGGGGGCCGAAGCGGTTGAGCCAGAACTTGTCGAAGGGCAGGCTGACGGTTTGCCAGGGTCTCGGACCAAACGTCGCGGGGGCGACGCTCACTAGTGCGGCGCTGCGGATGGCGGGGGCGTGCTGTTGGGCTTGCGGTACGCCACGCCGCTCAGCTTGTATTCGTGCTCGACGCACTGGTAATTGGGTCGCGGCGCTTGAACGCCAGTCACGCGCACGTAGCTGGCACCCAGCTTGGCCGCCTCGCCTCGCAGCTTGGTTTCGGCGTCTTCGCGACTGCCGCTGCTGCCCAGGACGCCGCAGCCCTTGCCGCTTTGCACGCCCAGCCGCTGGAGCTCCACGTAACCAACGGGCGGTGCGCTATCACTCAGTTGCACTTCGGTTGCGCCTGGCACGGCAGGCTCGACGGCTTTGCCGCCACAAGCGGTTGTCACCACCAACAGCAGCGTGAGCAGGCTGGACCTCGTCATGTCTCGGTCCTAGCCCCGCGGGCCGGCGGATGCGAACAACTGGCACACCGGCTCGCAGGTCCCCCCGGAGCTTTCTGGTCGACGGCGTGTCGGCGGAACCTAAGCGCGCCCGGAGCCTTGCGCGAGCTCCTGGCGGTCGAGGTCGCCGTGGTCACCGACGTTCGGTGGAGTGCCGGTGACGATGGCCTTGGCGACGCTGAATAAGGCGACCAAACGCGGCTGGTTCGATTTCAGGTAGTAGGCCGACTCGGCCTTAACCTCAATCAGCGCAATCCGGGGATCGTCTGGGCCGCCGTCCCGCGCGCCCCCTTCATCCCCCAACCACGCCTTCCAGTCCGGCGCGTAAAGCTCGTGAATGAGCGCCTTTTCCTGCGTGACGCGCGCCTGTCCGCTGATCGAGACGTATTCGCGTGAGCCGTCCTTGTAGTAGCCGAGGTTGACCTGCGGCTCGTCGACCAGTTCTTCGATTTTGCCCGTGTCGATGCTGGTCATGAACCACAAGTCCGTACCAGCTCGCCTCGCCTGAGTCTGCATGGGGCGTGACACGAGCGCCCCGGTTTTAGTTCGAGTCGTCAGCATCGCCGTCTCGATGCCGTCGATCAGCTCGTAGAGCTGCTCCAATTTCTTGGTTGTTGGGATGGCTTTCTCTTCCAGGTCTCGAGCTTCGTTCGACATACCGGGGAAGCTGCAGATTGTATGCCCGGCCAATAGCGCGACTGCACCCCAAGTTAGACAACAACCACCGACAGCGCGGCGAGTGCTAGGCCGCGAACGCCGCCGCCAACAGCTGGTAAGAGAGCAGCCGCGCTGAGGGGTCGTGTGTCACGGTGGTGACCATGACTTCGTCGGCCTGCGTGCGGCGAGCGAGTGACTCGATGCGTTCGCGCACTTGGCCAGGCGTGCCGACGATTTGCAGCTGGCGGTAGCCTTGTGCTGCCGCCGCTTCTACCTCGGTGTAGGGGTAACTGAGCGCGGTCTCGGGCGACGGAATTTTGCTCGGGCGCCCTGAGCGCAGTCGTACCCACGACAGCTGCATGCTGCTGGCCAGGCGCGTCGCTTCGGCCTCCGTTTCGGCGCAAATGACCGAAACAGTCAGGATGGCGTGCGCCGTTTTCAGGCTGTCGGACGGCTGAAAATCACGGCGATAAGCCAGCATCGGGATGTCGGGCCTATCGGGGCTGAAATGCGCTGCGAAGGCGAAGCCCAGCCCTAGCTTGGCCGCCAGCGCCGAACTGAAGTCGCTCGAGCCGAGTAGCCAAACGGGAGGCAGGGGCACGTCGTCGGGATATGCAGTGACACTGACGAATGGGTGCGAGCGCTGCAGCCCACTGCCGAAATCTCGCAACTCTTGCAGCTTGTCGGGGAAATCGTGAGCGAGCAGCGCCTCTTTCGAACGGCGCAGCGCCAGCGCCGTGACCTGATCGGTCCCGGGGGCGCGACCAATGCCTAAGTCGATCCGGTCGGGATGCAGCGATTCGAGCATCTTGAACGTTTCGGCCACCTGCAGCGGCGCGTGATTCGGCAACATGACGCCGCCGGAGCCGACGCGAATGCGCGTAGTTTGCTGGGCCGCCAGCGCAATGACGGTAGCCGGTGTGGTGCTGGCGATGGCCGGCATGTTGTGATGCTCGGCGTACCAAAGGCGCTGGTACCTCAGTCGGTCGAGCTCTTGCGCTAGCAGCAGGCTTTGCCGAATGGCGTCTCCGCTGCTGGTGCCTTCGGCCACCGGCACGAGATCGAGCGCAGACAGCAACATGCCCGAAACGTAGGACCGAGCAGGGGGCGCGAGAAGTGGAGTCGGCTGAGTTGGCAGCCCGGCTCGCGCGAAGAGCTCCAAA
>JAYUYU010000151.1:0-7149 GCA_043752365.1 Myxococcales bacterium
GCCGTGATCGTCCGCGAGAAGATGATCCTGACGACCGGCTACAACGGTTCGATTCGCGGGCTGCCGCACTGTGACGACGAGGGGCACATGATGGAAGACGGCCACTGCGTTCGCACCGTGCACGCTGAGGCGAACGCCATCGTGCAGGCGGCGCGCAACGGCATTCGCCTCGACGCCAGCGACATCTACGTCAGCGCCTCGCCGTGCTTCGGCTGCTTCAAGCTGATCGCCAACAGTGGCCTGCGCCGCATCGTGTTTGGCGAATTTTATCGCGACCAGCGCATCTTCAAGCTCAGCGAAGAACTCAAAATCGAGCTGTCGCATCTACCGATCGAGACGCTCGGGAAAAGTGGTGAGGCGTGAGGATTGAGTAGTGAGTGGGCGAGAGTCCGGCGGCGCCCGCCCCGCAACTCAAGCCACAAGCTTCACTACTCACTGCTTTTTCAAGCACTGTGACGGCGTTGGCGGAGGCGTTGCAGCAGTTCCTCGCGATTGGCGGGGGCCGTGACGGGGCCGGGCACGCGCAGGCTCCGCCCGCTCTGTTCCCGCTGAGGCTCGGCTGGTGGTGGCGCCGCCGCTTCCAGGTCGGTCATGCTGGGGCGCACCTCGGGCATGCTCAACTGCTCCAGTTCCAGCTGGCTCGGCTGCTCGGCTTCGGGGGCGCTGGGGCGCTCGACTTCGGGTTGGCTGGAGCCGTGCGCTGGGCTCGCCTGGCTTTGGACTTTCACGGCGCGCTCGATGAACGCCTTGGTGGCGGCGCCGAAGCGCTTGAAGCGCACCTTCAGGCCGCCCGCGCGCCCGTTTACCGCTGCCACGACCTTTACTACGCGACCTTCGGCGCGGATCGGCTTTTGGCCGTCGGAAAGCGCAACATCGAACAGCACGGCGGTGTCGGGCGGTAGCTCCTCGGCGTCGATCAACAACATGCCGCGCAAGTCGATGCTCCAAGCCTCCGCGGCCAGGTAGTCCTGTTCGCTCGAGTACGGACGCACGACGTGGACGACGACGGGATTCACGGGCCAAAGCCTCCCAGCTAGATCTCCCAAAATAACACCTCACCGCTCCCGCACCCAGGAGAATGTGGTAGGCGCGGCGGGGCATGGCCAAGGTCCGCAAAGTCCTCGTCGTCGGTTCTGGCGGGCGGGAGCACGCGCTCGCCCTTCGGCTTCTGGAGTCGCCCGGGGTCGAGGAAGTGATCGTCGCGCCGGGCAACGCTGGCACGCTCGTGACGCCCGCTGGCCTAGGAAACAAGCGGCTCAGCTCCAGCAAAGATGCCCCACTGGCCATCGCACAGCGCGAAAACGTGGACTTGGTGGTGGTAGGTTCGGAGGGGCCACTGTGCGCTGGCTTGGTCGACGATCTCACCCGCGAGGGTGTACTTACGTATGGGCCGAGCAAGCTTGCCGCCGAGCTCGAAGGTTCCAAGGCGTTCATGAAGGGCTTTGCCGCGCGGCACGGCATCCCGACCGCGCGCCACGTCGTCGTGACCAATGAAACCGAGCTCGAGGCGAAAGTCCGCAGCTTCGAGGTTCCGCCGGTGGTGAAAGCCGACGGCTTGTGCGCGGGTAAGGGTGTGGTGGTGGCTGAATCGCACGCTGAAGCGCTGAGCGCGGCGCGCGAAATGCTGTCAGGAGAGCGCTTCGGCTCCGCGGGCGCAACCGTGGTGCTGGAAGAGCGGCTGGTCGGCAACGAAGCGAGCATTCACGCCATTTGCGACGGCGAGCGCTTCGTCCTGCTGTCCCCGGCGCAGGACCACAAGCGCATTTTCGACGGCGATCGCGGCGGCAACACCGGCGGCATGGGGACGTACGCGCCAGCGCCAGTGGTAACGCCGCAGGTGATGCAGCGCTTCGAAGAGCAGGTGATGCTGCCGACGTTGCGCGGCATGGCCGCCGAGGGACGTCCCTTCAAGGGCACGCTTTTCGCGGGCATCATGGTCACGCCCGACGAGCAAGTGAAGCTGATCGAGTTCAACGTGCGCTTCGGCGATCCGGAGACGCAGGTGCTGATGGCCACGCTCGAAGGCGACTTGGCCGAGGTGCTGGCGGCCGCGGCTCGTGGCAAGCTCGACCCCTCCGCACTGCGCGCTTCGGGCGAGCATGCGGTGTGCGTGGTGTTGGCCGCTGCTGGCTACCCCGACACGCCCCGCAGGGGAGACGTGATCACGGGCCTTGCGGATGCCGCCGCCGTCGCGGGCGTTACAGTGATTCACGCCGGTACCGCGCTAGACGCCTCCGGCAACGTGGTCAGCGCGGGCGGTCGAGTGCTGGGCGTCACGGGCCGCGGCGCAACGCTGAAAGAGGCGCACACCCAAGCCTACCGAGCCGCACATAAAATCGACTTTTTGGGGCAGCAATACCGGCGGGATATCGCCGGGCGCGCGGGTCTGACCCTGCTGTCCGAGTGAGTTCGGCCAGTTCCCGCGGCCTGCGGAGCTCGCTTGACGCTACGCGGCACGGGCGCTACGCCCTCTCGCGCGGCAAATGGCCCGCATTCTCGATTTGGTTCTTTGGAGGAACATGGCTCGCACAATCAATTTCAACGCTGGTCCGGCTGCGCTCCCACTCGGGGCTCTCGAACGCGCTCAGAAAGAGCTACTCGATCTCGGCGGCACGGGCATGAGCGTGATGGAGCACAGCCATCGCGGTAAGGCGTACGAAGCGGTTCATAACGAGGCGATCGCGCTGACGAAAGAACTGCTGGCAGTCCCGGACAACTACGACATTTTGCTGCTGCAGGGCGGCGCCAGTCAGCAGTTCGCGGTCATCCCGATGAACTTGCTCCCGCAGGGCAAGAGCGCGGACTACATCCTGACCGGCGCTTGGTCGCAAAAGGCCTACAAGGAAGCCAAGACCATCGGCACCGCGCGCGTCGCTTCCAGCACGGAGAAGGACAAAAAGTTCACGCGCGTTCCCGCTCAAAACGAGCTGGATTTGGACGCGAACGCCGCCTACGCCCACATCACCAGCAACAACACGATCTTTGGCACGCAGTTCGCGGAGTTCCCGAACGTCGGCAACGTCCCGTTGATCGCCGACATGTCGAGCGACATCGCCTGGCGCCCGATCGACGTGTCGAAGTTCGGTCTGATCTACGCTGGCGCGCAGAAGAACCTGGGCCCCAGCGGCCTGGCTGTAGTGATCGTGCGCAAAGATTTGGTGGAGGCCGGCCGCAAGGACATTCCGGTCATCTTCCAGTACCGCACGCACTCCGAAAACAACTCGCTGTACAACACGCCGCCGACGTTCTCGGTGTACGTGCTGCGCAACGTGCTGGCGGAGCTGAAGGCCAACGGCGGCCTGACCGCAATCGAGAAGATCAACCGCGAGAAGGCCAAGCTCCTTTACGACGCCATCGAGTCACGTTCCGACGTGTTCACCGCCCCCGTCGAAAACGGCTCGCGCTCGACCATGAACGTCGTGTTCACGCTCTCTACACCAGAGCTCGAGACCGAGTTCCTGGCCGAAGCCAAAAAGCGCGGCATGGAAGGCCTGAAGGGCCATCGCTCCGTCGGCGGCATGCGCGCGTCCATCTACAACGCTGTCTCGCGTGAGTGGGTGGCGGCCTTGGCCGACCTGATCAGCGGCTTCAAGAAGTAAGCGAAGCCTTGGCTGGGGCGTAGCGCCCGGTGACCTAAGACCGTCGCCGGGCGTTCGCTTTTTGTGGCCGCCACGCCGCCCAAAAAGCCGGCCGTGCCGGCTAAAAAGCCCGCCGCGTCGGCCAGAAAAGCCCCCGAGAAGAAATAGCGCGCCTCAAAGCGCTGCGCCGCGAGGCTCGCTTACGGCGATGAGCGAGCCCTTCGCGTTCTTCACGTGTGTCGTGCCAATCAGCAAGAGCGGCAACGAGATCCCGATGCTGAGCCCTCCCGCGGACAGCCCCGCGATGCCTGCAGCAGTCAGCCCCGATTTGTCTTTCACGCGGCCTTGGGCGAACAGGCCCATGCCCGCCAACGCCACCGGAATTCCAATTGCGAGCGCGATGATGCCTGCGCGGCGAGCGGTGGCAGATCCGCCCTCGACCCGTACACCCGCGGTGCCGTCGCCCGCGTCGAACCGAAAGACGTTGCTGGTCGTCATTCCGGGCGCCGTCACGCGCGCCTCCCGCCCTTCGACGAGCAGTTTGAGATCGCAGGGAGCGCGACAGATGCGCGAGAAGTCCCCGGCGTCGACATAGTTCCGCATTTCGAGCCAGGCGTCCTTGTGATTGACCGCCACGTGCACCAGGGCTTCGCCCGGCGACGTGACGGAGCGCTGGACCTGCGCGCGCGCTGGCGGCGGTGCGGGTGCGGGTGCGGGTGCAGGTGCGGGTGCGGGTGCGGGTGCGGGTGCGGGTGCCGTCGGGGCTGGGGCAGGCGGGGCTGGGGCAGGCGGGGTAGCGGCCGGAGCCGAAGTCACGGCGGCCGGAGCGGCAGCCACGGCTAGCGGAGGCTTAGCTTCGGAAGCCGCGAAAGCCGCGGGTGTAGAAGTCGGCGCGGCTTCCGCCGGCGCGCCAGCGGCGCCAGCGGCGCCAGCGGCTGCCAGCGCGAACCGCGGGGATCCAAGAAGAAGCGGAGCCAGTATTGCCAGCGTGCGGAGCATCATGCTGACCCAGCGGCTCGCACGAGTCGCCGCGGCTGGCAAGAATTTCGCCGGGGATTACGGCCTAGGCTTTGACGCCCACGCGCCGCCAAGGCTATGTTTGTAGCTCGGTTTTTTTCATCCCCGACGGCACACGACGTTGACCCGGTTCCGCCTTCGCTTCCTCCTCCAGGAGATAGACCTGCCCCAGGGGGATACGCTCGTGGGACGAAGCGCCAACTGCCAGGTCACCTTGGATGACCCGCTGGTCTCACGGGAACACGCGCGGATCCGCATCCAGGGAACCACCGCGACGGTCGAAGACTTGGGTTCCCGCAATGGCGTCCAGATTGGCGGCCAGGCGATTGTCGGAGCGGCGGCGCTGAGCACCGGCGACCGCCTTCGCATTGGCACCCAAGAGCTCGTGTTTCTGCAGCTGCCAGCAAGCGCCGAGCGCCCGGCGCGCGGAGCGACACGCCAGACCGGCTTCATGGTGCATTGTGCCACCTGCGCGCGAGCCTTCCCGGCCGAGCTGGTGGCGTGCCCCACCTGCGGCAGTCAAGAACGGGTCGAGGAAGACACGCTGACTGGCGGCAGCCAAAAGGACTGGGGGCTGGAGCTTGCGGCAGAGGCCGTGGAGCGGGCGCGTACGGCGGGTGTCGTCGAGGATTTGGAGCGAGTGTTGTCTCACGCGCGGCTGGGCCTTGAACAGCGCTTGGCCGAGGGGCGCAGCGTGGAGCGCCATCTGATCGATAGCATTGGCTTGGCCGCGGGTGAAGTCGCGGTGTCGCGCGCGGAGGCTGGCTGGGGTCGCTGGCTGCTGTCCATCTACGCTTCGTTGGGGCTTCAGCCCAAGCTGGAGTTGAGCGAGCTGTTGGGGCGCTTGCCGGCAAGCGAGCTAGTGCTGCTAGAGCCAGCCGCGCAACGCGCCTTCGACAGCTCTAATGGAGGGCAATCCGCAGTGGATCTCGCGGCACGGGCTGCGCTCGGGCAGCTGCTCCGGAGCGCGAAGCCTTGAAGCACGTGCTCCGCTACAAGCACCACGACATCGAGCTATCGGAGGGCAAGTTCGTGATCGGTCGGGCTGCCAGCTGCCAGCTCTCGCTCGACGACCCGCTGGTCTCGCGCCAC
Source organism: Myxococcales bacterium (assembly GCA_043752365.1). Taxonomy (GTDB): domain Bacteria; phylum Myxococcota_A; class Polyangia; order Polyangiales; family Polyangiaceae; genus PMG-095. Next base: position 5,688 of record JAYUYU010000151.1, read on the forward strand.
CACGCCCAGCTTACGGTCGACGGCGACGACGTCACCGTCGAAGACTTGGGCTCGCGCAACGGCGTCAAGGTCAACGGGGAGCTCATCACTGCTCGTTACTCCGTGCAAGACAAGGACCGGCTCGTGATTGGCGGGCAAGAGCTGAAGTACTTGGCGCGCCGCGAGAACATGGGCGACACGCTGATTCAACCCGCTACTCAGCGCGTGCCCACCTTTGGGCTACTCGGGATTCTGGCCGACAAGGCCTTGGCGCTTGGTCGAGCTGACGAGGCCGAGCGTTTGCTGACCGAGCTACTCGATCAGGTACTGGGCGACCTGGAAGCGGGGCGTGAGGTGAAGCCCGAGCTGTTCGAGCGTTCGAGCGAGTACGCTATGAAGCTTGCCATCGCGACCGGCAGCGCACGCTGGATCGAGTACATCTTCCGGGCTTTCGGCAGCCTGAGGCGGCCTTGTCCGGCTGGCATCGTCGACGAGCTGTACTCGCTGGTGCGCCGTGTGGAGCGAGTCAACCTCAGTGCGCTACGCACCTACATCGAGGTGTTGCGAGAGAATTCTGCGACGCTGGGCCCCACGGAACGCTTCTTGGTCAGCCGCCTCGAGGGCCTCGAGCGCCTGGTCGCGGCCAAGTAGCCGGACCTTGCGGCTGGTTGAAACTCGACAGAGTTCGCAGCGGCCGGCTACGCTTGGCCCGTGAGCTCGAGCCGGAACGGCGGCGACGACAAGGTCGACACCCAGAACGATGGCGGGTCGACGACCGTGCGCTACTGGCTCGAGTACCAGGGCCACGCGTTGGAGCTGCGCAACGGGGCCGTCGTCGTTGGTCGTAGCTCTACCTGCCACATCGTGCTCGACGATGGCTTGGTGTCTAGGCGGCACGCACAGTTCGTGGTCAACGCGAAGGCCGCGATGGTCGAGGACTTCGGCAGCGTCAACGGCGTCTACCTGAACGGCGAGCGCATTTCCGGGCAACGCGCGCTGCGCGATGGTGATCGCGTGCAGATCGGCAAGCAGGACTTCGTGCTGCGCAGCGCGACCAAGGTGGTGCAAGTCGACGCGCCCGCGCGCTTCAGCGCCGAGACGCTACACGGCCAGACCTTACCGCGCGAGCTGCTGGAGGCCGAACGGGCCAAAGAGGAATTGACGCGGCGCACTGACGCGCTGGATCTTTTGTGCGGTGTGGCCGACAAGGTGCTCGCGCTAGGCCGCGGTGACGAAGCGGAGAAACTGCTGGGAACCGCGCTCAGCAACCTGTTGAAGCAGGCGCAAGCCGGCGCGGTGCTGGCGCCGGCCTCCGCGGCGCGCGCCGCCAGCTACGCCGTACGCATCGCCGACGCCACTGGTCGAGGCCGCTGGGTCGACTACTGCTTCGAGCTGTACGCGACGCAGTCGCGACCGCTGCCGGGCGAAGTCGTCGACGAACTGTACGTGGTGCTGCGCAAGATCAGCGGCGTCGCGATTTCGG
>JAYUYU010000152.1:0-7144 GCA_043752365.1 Myxococcales bacterium
AAAATGTTGGAGGTCACGTCGGCCGCGGCATCGAGCCCGAGCACGTCGCCGACGTTGGCGCCCGTGCTGAAGAAGATGTTGTTGTGAACGTGATGCCCAGCGCCCGCGCTCAGTAGCGAGAATAAGGGCGACATGCCGGTGCCGCCGCTGAGGTGCACGGTGTTGTTGTAAAAATCGAACGGTGACACGACGCGCGAGAACTGCACGAGCAGCGTCGGCGCGCGCTGTTCGGCGAAAATGTTGTGGTGAACCCGCACGCCCTGCAACGGCCCACCAGCGTTGGCGCCAAACAGCGCGTAGTAGCCGCCCTTGATGTAGTTGTGGTGAACCTCGACGTTGTTGACGTCCAGCTCGAGCGCGAAAGACCGCGGTATGAAAACCGTGTGTTTTACTTCGACAACCTGCTTGAAACTGTCAGTCTGCTGCCACAGCGCCACTGGCTGATTGAAGCGCCCATAGTCGATGACCACGTTGTCGTAATCCACATTGCGAATCGCTAGCGTGTACTGAGGCGCGAAGGTGCCACCGCGAAAATCGTTCACGTTGATGTGCAAGCCGAGCAGGGCGACGTTGGAGAGCACGTCAGCACCGTTGGGGTCGCCCTGAATCGCCATACCGGCCCCCTTCGCCTCGTCAATTCGGAGGTCGCTGAAGCGTGAGTTCGCGAGCGGTGCGCTCTCAATGCACGAGGTATCGGTGAAGGGCTGGTGATTGGGGTCCACAGCAGCGCACGCGCTGAACTGCGAACGACACACCAGCACCTGTTTTAGGCCGCCCGAGCCACGCTCGAGGACCAACGCCGAGCGCCCGAATTTCGAGAACACGACATGGGCAACCGTCAAGCCAGCGGCGCCAGCCACCACCAAGCCTTTGTCCGTTGCCGCCGCACCACCTTGCAGTTGCAAGTGGCTTACTTGGCTACTCGCCGCGTTGTCGATACGCAAGACGCTCTCACCGCTGCTAACGGCGAGCGAGGTCGTGTCCTCTCCCGCGCCGACCAAGGCGACTCCGCTCTTGAGCACCACCGTCGACGCCTCGACGTAGTCGCCCGCAGCCAAATAGATGACATCGCCAGCGTTGGCGGCCTGCGCGGCGCGCGAGACGGACGCAAACGGGGCACCCTCTGCGCCCGATGCCGTATCCAGGCCCTCGGGCGATACGTACCAACGGACGCCCGTCACCGCGGGCACGTCAGGGCAATCGGCCGCCACCCACATTGGCTCACCTGCGTCTCCACCAGCGCCCAGTACGCCACCAGCACCTCCATCGTCACTGCCGCCGAGCTCACTACTGGTTCCAGCGGTACTGCTTCCACCGGTTGCTCCACCACCCAAACCGCCCGCTGCCGTGGCTGCGCCCGCCGTGGCCGCGCCCGCCGTGGCCGACATGCCGCTGGCGCCTGCTCCGCCCTGCAACCCGTCGAGTGGCACCAGAACTGAACAGCCTACGGCCGTCATAAGCCCGAGTGGAAGGACGCGAAGTGAGTGCAAAGGACCTCCTATGCTAGCGGATTGGCGGTCCCGGACCAAGGATTCGTGAGCGCATTCGCGACTGGACTGAGCTAGCCTTGAAAGAAGTGTCAGCAGCAGTAGCCTCGCCGCCTTTGCGTCTCGGGCGTTATGTCGCCTACGACGTCATTGCCAGCGGTGGCATGGCGTCGGTGCACTTGGGGGCGCTGCTGGGTGACAATCAGTTCACGCGGCTGGTGGCTCTCAAGCGGCTTCATCCCCACTACATGGAGGACCCAGAATTCGTCGCCATGTTCATGGATGAAGCGCGTTTGGCGTCGCGGATTCGCAGCCCGAACGTGGTCTCGGTCTTGGACGTCGTGCGCGACGGCAGCCAGCTCATGTTGGTCATGGAGTACGTGCACGGCGCCGCGCTGTCTCGCCTGATCCGGGCAAGCATTGCCGGCGGAAAGCGGGTGCCACAAGCGATTGCCAGCGCCATCACGCTGGGACTACTGACCGGTCTCCACGCGGCGCACGAAGCCACTGACGAAGCGGGGAACTCGCTAGAGCTGGTGCACCGTGACGTCTCGCCACAAAACGTCATGGTCGGCGTCGACGGTGTGGCGCGCGTCGTCGACTTTGGTGTGGCGAAGGCGACGACCCGTTCGCGCACGACCACCGACGGTAGGGTGCGCGGGAAATTCGCCTACATGGCACCCGAGCAAATGCGCGGCAAGCACGTCACGCGCTCGGCAGACATTTACTCGGCCGCAGTGGTGCTGTGGGAGCTGCTCACGGGGCGGCGCCTGTACGACGCGGCCAATGAAGCCGCGCTCATCGAGCAAGCCCTGCATGGGCGACCCGCCCGGCCAAGCTCAATCACCGAACTGTCGGCGGAATTGGATGAGCTGGTGTTGCGCGGACTCGCAAAGATGCCCGGCGACCGCTTTAGCACCGCGTTCGAAATGGCAAGCGCGTTGCAGCGACTGTTGCCACCCGCGACCACGCAAGAAGTGGCCACGTGGGTACGAAGCCTTTGCGCTGAGGAGCTGGCCCAGCGCGAGGCCTTGATGGCCCGAATCGAGGCAGGTATTCGGCTGAGTCCCAGCGTTGCAGCAGCGGTCGTCGAGGACGCCACTGGTCGAGCCGGAGCCCTGGAGCACGATGCCACGGGTGTCCGTCCCCGTGCCCGTCGGCCAACGCTGCTCAGCCTGGGGGCCTTGTTTGGCGGCCTGGCACTGGCCGTTGCAGCTTGGACGCTGCGACCCGCTGACTTCGTTCGCGCGCCCGCCGGCGAAAGCCACTCGGCCGCTACCTCGTCGGGCACGACGCCCGTCGGGGCCACCGCGACGACCATCCTTGCGCCGCCCGCTGAAACCCTGCCCCCCGTTGATCCTCTTCCGCCCCTTGCCCCTGTAGCCTCCGCTCGTCGCGGCTCAGCAAAGGCAACACGGCCGGCCGCGCGCCAGCCCTCGGCCAAGGCTAAGCCAAGCTGCGACCCACCCTTCACCCTAGACAGCAAGGGACACAAACACTTCAAGGTGGAGTGTCTTTGAAATACCGCACGTCATCACCACTCTCCGTCATAACGTGCGCTGGTCTGCTCGCAACGATCGCGTTCCTGACGGCGTCGCCGGCAGCTGCCGCGGATGACACCAAGCTTGCCTGCGTCGCCGCGTCCGCCGAGGGACAACGCCTGCGCGACGAGGGCGACCTGTTGGGGGCGCGCACGGCATTCTTGTCGTGTAGCGCAGCAAGCTGCCCCGGCCTCGTCCAAGAAGCTTGCGTCGACTGGGTCGCCGACCTCGGGCGCCAAGTGCCGAGTTTGGTCATCAGTGTGCGCGACGCGGACGGTCAAGATTTAGCTGGTGCCACCGTCGTCATCGACGGCCACGAAAGCAGCGCTGCCGCCTCCGGCGAGGCCGTGGAGCTGAACCCCGGGCAGCACGTCATTCGCGTCAAGGCCGCGCGCATCGCCGAAGAGCGAAAGGTGACGCTAGCGGTGGGCGAACAACGTCGCATGCTGCAGTTTGCTGCGCAGCGAGCACCCGCAACGCCCGCAGCCGCCCCAGCAGCGAAACCTCAACCGTCTACTTCGCTCGTGCTTCCGGGCGCGCTCGCGGGGGTAAGCGCGGTCGCGTTGGGAGTCTCCCTCTACCTGGGGGCTTCCGTCCGCTCGCAGCGCGACGAGCTCGACCGCACCTGCGCGCCCGACTGCAGCGACGGTCAAGTCACTCCGCTTCGCAGCAAGTTGCTGGCCGGCGACGTGCTGCTGGCGGTTTCCGCCGTGACGGCAGTCGGAGCCGCCTGGTTCTTCTTCAGCATGCCTTCGAGCAATTCGACGGAAGTCGGCCTCGGCCCCGCGACGCTCGCAGTCCGCGGCCAATTCTGAGCTTCTGGGCGGCCTCGCTTAGGGCTCGCTCGGCTTGGGAGCGAGCTGAAAGAGCCCGCTTTCTGCCACGCCAGCGAGCAGCTCCACTACGTCGTGCCGGTCGCTCGCGAAGCGCTCGGCGAGCGGCGCGATCAGAACGTCTTCGGCGGCGTTGGGCACGCGCGCTAGGCCGTGCATGTAGGCCTTGCGGGCGATGCACGAGGCGAGCTTTGGATCGGCCATCAAAAGCCCAGAGAGTTCGGCGACGCCGTTGAACGCCGTGTCGAAGTACGTCCCTTGCGTGTTCATGGGCGCGCCCTGGTCGTCCTGCAATCGACCGAGCGCGTCGAAACCCTCGAGTCCGAAGCCGATCGGGTCGATGGCCTTGTGACAAGCCGCGCAGGTGGGCTGGTTCATGTGTTGCTCCAGTTGCTGGCGTCGCGATATTCCTACCGGCCGCTCGGGTAACTTGGCGTTGACGTTGGCTGGAGGAGGCGGAATCTCGTGGCAGACGAGACTGGTCACGAAGATACCGCGCAACGTGGGCGAGGTCTGCGTCGCGCGCGAATTTGCGGCCAAGATGCCCGGCTCGGTCAGTAGCCCGACGCGTGCTGAGCCGGGCGCGAGTACGAGCTTGCTGAAACCGCTCGCGGGGGCCGGCACGCCGTAGAACGGGGCTAAACCGGCGTCATAGTAGGCGAAACCGGGGCTAAACAGCGACAGAAAGCTGGCGTACTGAGCCACCGCAATGTCGACCGTTAGCAACTGCACCGCTTCCTTCATCGATGCATACAAGCTCGGAGTCGCGTCCGGAAAGTCCAGCATCGACTGCGGCGGGTTGTCGAGACGATACAGCGCGAATAGCCCTTCACCAAAGGCGCGCACGCCGCGCGAAAGGCGAGTCTTGTCCTCGAGCAGCCGCGCACGCTGAGCCCTACCGTCCTTGGTCAATTCGCCTCGTTCGGCTGCGCTCAGTAGCGCTTCATCCGGCGCCGAATCCCACAGGTGGAAAGCCAAGCGCGTTGCCAACTCCAAGTCGTTGAGCACGCGTTCTCCGTCGCGCTCGATCCCTAGCTCCACCTGATAGAGGAAGTACGGACTGAGCAGGAGGCCCGTTAGAGCCAGTTTGGCGCCCTGCCAAAAATCTCCGTAGGCCTCTGCGCCGGCATTTCCTACCGCCACGTAGCGCTGCAGTTCATCGGCAGCGAGCGACCGGCGAAACAGGCGTCGGCCGACCTTGCTCACGAATTGGCGGAGGCAAGCGCCGTCCGCCGCTCCGGTAGGGTTGCAGCCCGCGACGGCTGACCGCAACGCGGTATCGGCAACCACACGTTCGGCCACCAGCTTGGCTGATGCCTCATAGTTACGCACGCCGGTGCGAGAGATGGCGACGTCTCGGCCCCCGATCGAGGTGAAGCCTTTCGTGCGGTAGTCGAGCTCGAGTTCGAGCCCTGCCGCTTTGTCGGCCGAAAAGACCTCGCTCACGGTATTGACGTACTGGCTCTTGGACAGACGTTGCAGACCTGATTCACGCTTGGGATCCACGGTCCGGGCAACCACGACTGGATTGGTCGGATCGGTGACGATTGCCTTGCCGTCAGGACCGACCAGCTGGCCAGCGGGCGCCCCAGTCGCCGACGTTCCAAGGCCCCCTGCACCGACCTGGCCCTGCAGCTCACCTTGGCACGCGACGCCAAGCGAGCCGAGCGCGATCGCCAGATGAGCGCATGACAGCCGAGTTTCAAGCCAAGATTTCATTGATCGCCTCCGAGGTCTGCCCGTCATTGTCGCCCACGCTTTGCAAGGAAGCGCCACACGCCCGACCCAGAGTCAGTCCGGCGCGCGTGATTGGCCCCGATGCGCGCACGTGTCGGCCACCAACCAGCGCTCCGCCGGCCTTGCCGCCAATGATGCACAGCATGCTACTCAGGTCGTGATCCCACGAAGTGTCGCTTTGAGCGAGCACGGCGCAGTTGTCCAGCAACGTCCCGGCGCCTTCCGAGTAAGTGGCGAGCGCGTCCAGCAGCTCCGCGTAGCGGTCCATCACGAACGACGTCGACGCGCCAATCTCGGACTGCTGCGGCACGTGTCCCAAGTTGTGATGGCTGTCGTTCATGCCCGGAAACTGAATGAACGCGTTCGGCTTGGTGTATTGAAAGGTGAAGACGCGTGTAAGATCGCAAGCCAACGCGGCCGCGACCAGCTTGCTCATGGTCCGCGAAGTCTCGACCCGTCCGCTACCGGCCTGGGCTGTGGGCTCTTCGGGCACGGCGCAATTGAGGCCGCCGCTGCCCGGTGCGACCGGCAAAAGCTCGCGCTCGATTTCGCGCAACCCCTCCAAGTAGGCTTCGAGCTTCTGCCGGTCGGCCCTGCCGAGCTTCGCCTGCAGCGCCTGCGCGTCCGCCATCACGGCGTCCAGATAGGCTTTGCGCAGCGGGCCATCGTCGACTTCGTTCGGACCAGGCGCACCCCTGCTACCGTCGCCAAACAACGTCGAGAAGACCTGCTTGGGATCGAAGAGCGCGGGGTTCGGGTTGTTCGCGCCGCTGTGCGAGATGTGCTCCCACGCCGTGCCCGTCTCCGACGTGCCTTCCGGGTGAACGCCCACCTCGAGCGAACGGCGCTTGGCCTGCGGCAGCGCGTCCGCAATGACCTGATCGAGCGACTTGCCGCTGAAGTGGGCGCCGTCGAGGGGCGCGTGGCCAGAGAGTCCGCCGGCGGTGCCCATCAGGTGGCGGCTCGTCGAGTAGTCGCCGAATGAAGGACAATCGAGCCCGCTCACCATGGTGAGTGAAGCCACGTGGCGCTGCAGCGGCGTCAGCGGCCCCGAGACGGCCAGCGCACCGGGATTGCCCGGCGCCCAGTTTTCGTGAACTCCTCCGGCAAAGAAGAAGACGCCGTAGCGCCGCGGCAATTGTATGCCCTGAGCGAAAGCAGTCCCATTGCCGTTAAGCATGGCATCGAGGGCCGGTAGTCCCAACGCCACCGCCGAGCCGCAAAACACTCCACGCAGCACGTGCCTGCGACTCAGGAACTTGCGACTCATGACTACTGGTTCGCGTTGGCCTCACCCGACCAGGCAGCTGAGCGGCGAAAAACGTCACGCTTCTTTGGCGTCGCGCTAGCAACTACGAGGCAGACAGCGCACCCGCCGTCACTGGTAACGGTTCCCGCCGGTTGCGCAGAACGAGCAATTCCCCGAAGATGCCCTGCTCGGAGCCCCCCTTCGCCTGACCTTCCCCGTTTACATCGACGCCGGCAACGTTCCCGCGGACGCGCGTGAAATGGCGGCCCTGCTGGCCGATTGCAGCGAGGCGCTCAA
>JAYUYU010000153.1:0-2759 GCA_043752365.1 Myxococcales bacterium
TTGGACCCCGTGTCGGGCGTGCATGCACCAACACAAGTCGTCTTCAGCGTATCGAGGTCGAGGTAGTCGATGGGGGCAAGCGAGGGATCAGACGCGGCCGCTACGGCTCGCTCCGCGTGGTTTTTGTCGGAGCTGCAGGCCGAAAACTGCAGGCCAACCAATACGAGCGGCCAGAGCGTTGCGGTGGTTCTCATCAATTCTTCTTGAACGTGATGGGTTTGCCGTTCTCGAATACGAACTCTACGTCGTCGACCCAGAGGTCGAACGGGGCATCGCCAATCGTCGGCTGGAATTCGAGCGAGGTGGCGTCGGCCCAACCCGGTTCGACCTGCTTGGCCCAGTCGGGTTGCTTCAACTTGCTGAGCGGCACCGAGTACGCCTTCCAGTCCTTACCGGGCGAGAACGTGTAGCTGAAGGTGCCGTAGTCGGTGACGGCTTTGCGCGTGATGGCGACCTTGTAGGGCTTGCCGTCGCCCTTGGCCTTGAAGCGAATGCCCTTCACGTGCGTCAAGTCGACAGGCGTAGCGTTCGGCTTGAGGTTGACGGCCAAGCTGGCCCACGGCCAGGGCGGACCGTTCTTGCCCATCTTGCCGGTCAGGTGAATGGCCATCTTCTGCTCGCCGCCTGCGTCTTCGGGGCGGGCAGTGGCGATGGTGCCAATGTTGTTCATGTCCATGGCAGAGCCCCATACGGCGCCGTTGGCCGGGCTTTGACCTTCGAACTTGTCGAGCACGTAGGCGGTGCCTTCAATCGCGGTCTGCGGCTCGTCGACGACCTTGGCGTTTTCGCCGAACGGGGGCGATTTGCCAGGTTCAAGTACGAGCTCGACGTTGTCGATGCGAAGGTCGAAGTCTTGCTCGGCGTCGAGCGGCGCGAACTCGAGCGACTTTACGTCCGTCCACGAGCGGTCGAGCTTCTTTCCCCAATCTGCCTGACGCAAGGCGGACAGCGGGATTTCCATTTGCGTCCACTCGGTTGGAGCCTGAAAGCTCTTGGCGAAGTTGGCGTAGTCAGTGACGGCTTCGCGAGCCAGCGCGATGCGGTACTTCTTGCCGTCGCCCTTGACCCAAAAGCGCACGGCCCTCACGCCGGACAAGTCACCCTTGCTGCCCATTGCAACACCGGTCGATAAGCTAGCCCACGGCCAGGGCGCGACGTTGCGACCGAGCTTGCCGGTAAAGTGTGCCGCTTTACCGATTTTGCCGCCGTCCTCGACCACGTTGGTGGCAACGGAGCCGAGATTGTTTTGATCAACGGATGCCGACCAGGGCTGCCCAGCCTTGCTGCTGCTGCTTTCGAAGTCGTCGAGCAGCAGCGCCTGGCCGCCCGAAACGCTCGACGAACTCGCATCGCCGCCCTCACCGGCCGGCTTGGCTGCCGTGATGCAGCCCGGCGCCAAAAACATCAGGAGAATCGGAGAGAAGCGTAGGTTCTTCATGGGGCTCCAGGCGGGCTTCGCGGGGGCTCACGTCAAAGAAGCACCCGCGGGATGATCCGAATCTACGGGACCGGGAGGCCTTGGGGGCGTCCGTTTCGTATCATAGAAATGTACGTCTTTTCCGCGACCGTCGTGAGCCGCGGGGCTGAAACAGCGGGTGCGGGAAGCGACGCGCTTCGCGGAGCGACCTCGACAGCGCCGCGCTCCGCCGAGCGACCTCGACAGCGCACGCTGGTAAGCCTTCAAACTGTACTGGCAAGAAGGTTTTCCGTATGTATTATCCCCCTCAATGCGTCGCGATTGCGGTGTGGTGAACGCCGGTCGGGCGACGTGTAGCTGAAGAAAAGAACATGGCAGGCGTAATTCTAAAGGACGTCGTCAAGGTCTACGACAACGGCATCCGGGTCGTCGACCGATTCAATATGGACATCAAAGATCGCGAATTCGTGGTCTTGGTGGGCCCTTCGGGCTGCGGGAAATCGACCACCCTGCGCATGATCGCGGGTCTCGAAGAGATCACCAGCGGCACCATCCAGATCGGCGACCGAGTCGTGAACGACGTACCGCCGAAGGACCGCGACATCGCGATGGTGTTCCAAAGCTACGCGCTTTACCCGCACATGACTTGCTACGACAACATGGCGTTCGCGCTCAAGCTACGGAACACCCCCAAGGCCAGCATCGACGAGAAGGTCAAAAAGGCCGCCAAAATCCTGATGATCGAGCATCTGCTCGACCGAAAGCCGAAGGCCCTGTCGGGCGGTCAGCGCCAGCGCGTCGCGCTGGGGCGCGCTATCGTGCGCGACCCCAAGTGCTTCTTGTTCGACGAGCCCCTGTCCAACCTGGACGCCAAGCTGCGCGTCGAAATGCGAGCGGAAATCAAGCACCTGCACCTGAGCTTGAACGCCACCACCGTCTACGTCACGCACGACCAAGAAGAAGCGATGACGCTGGGCGATCGCGTGGTGGTGATGCACCAGGGCGTCGTGCAGCAATGTGCGGGCGCGCTCGAGATTTACCACCACCCCACCAACCGCTATGTCGCCGGCTTTCTTGGTAGCCCGCCCATGAACTTCTTCAACGGCAAGGTCGTCGAAGAAAACGGCGCTCTGCTGTTCGACGAAGGCACCGGTAGGCTTCCCATCGGCGACTGGGCCAAAGAACAGCTAAAGCCCCACGTTGGCAAAGACGTCGTAATGGGCGTTCGCCCCGAGCTGATTGCCGACGCCAGCCACGCGCGCTTCAAAACCGAAGGTAGCGCCCTGCCCATGCGCATCACGCTCGTCCAACCGCTGGGCGACAAAATGGACGTCTACCTCGC
>JAYUYU010000154.1:0-7138 GCA_043752365.1 Myxococcales bacterium
TTCACGCTGCCCGCGGCGTTGCCCGGCACGAACCGCAAGCTGTACTATTTCCGCGGCAGCTCGCTCAAAGTCAGCGGGCACGAGCTGACCGCCCAAACCGCCGCCGAGCTGCGAGCCGACGTACCAGCCGTGCTCGAAAACGGCACGACCGAAGCCGAGCTGTTGATGCTGCAAGGCAAGCCCATCGGCGAGCCCGTCGTGCAAAGCGGGCCGTTCGTGATGAATACGCGCGCCGAAATCCAACGCGCCTACGCCGATTACCGCGCCACACGCTTTGGCGGCTGGCCCTGGCAAAGCGACGACCCAGTGCACGGGCAAGAGGCAGCGCACTTCGCGCGTCATCCCGACGGCCGCACCGAACGCGCCACCTAGAACGCCAAAGGCCAATCGGGGCGCTCGAGATGGAATCAACAGGCAGTCGGGGAGACGGCTCAGCTCGGTTGGCTGCCGAAATGCAGCTTGCTTGCAGAAGCTTTTGTAGCGGCTGCCGGTAGTTCCGGGGGCGCGGGTGTGCAGCCCTCAGCGTCTGCGCGAGCGGACCGCGGGGTCCGGGTGGCGCGTCCGTGACGCGGGCACGCACCCGAGTCTCGCTGCCACGCGGGCAAGCTATTGTTCTAGGGTCTCGAAGGCAAACCATTCGGACCCGTGAGATGAACGACTACGGCAAGCTGTGCACTGAGTTTTACGATCTCGACAAGCCGGACGCCCCGCCGGACGCCTTCGACTTCTACGAAGCGTTCGCGCGCGAAGCAGGCGGTCCCATCCACGAGCCCATGTGTGGTTCCGGGCGGTTTTTGCTACCACTGTTGGCGCAAGGGCTGGACATCACGGGCAGCGACACTTCTGCCAGCATGTTGGACGCTTGCCGTAAACACGCGGCGGGACTGGGCGTCAGCCCCAAGCTCACGCAGCAAGCGCTACAAGAGCTCAGCTGTGAGCGCGCACCGAGCTTGATCTTCATTCCGTCCGGTTCCTTTGGCCTGCTGCTAGACGACGCGCAGGTTCTGGCGGCGCTCGATCGCGTGCAGCAGGTGCTGGCACCCGGTGGAACCTTTTTGGTCGAAGCCGAGTTGACCCAACCAAGTCCACCGCAAAGCAGTGGCGCCTGGGGCGGGCGCTGGGTGGAACGCGCCGACGGCGCGAGGCTTGTCATCAGCTGGTTGAGCCAGTACAGCGGCTCTCCCAACATCAGCTCCAGCGTGCACCGCTACGAGCTGATCAAAGACGGGCAGCTGCTGGCTACCGAGTACGACGACTTTCGGGTCAGGACCTATGGGTCCGCAGAGTTTCGCGCCAGGCTATTGCAATCCGGCTTCGAACACATCGAAGCGTTCAAGCCCTATGAGCGGGTTGCCCCCGACCCTAGCGACGAAGCGGTCGTCTTTTGCTGCCGGAAGTCGCCCGCTTAGTCGGGTGAATTTCCCACTTCCCAGGCGCAAGAACGAGCGTAGGCTGTGCGCGAATGGCCGCGCCCGAGAGCTCACCTGCACCCCGCTTCACCGAGGACGCAGCGCCGCGCTATTCCGACGTCGTGCCAGCGCCGTCGAGCCGCTTCGCACCGGCCGTGCGCTTGACCGCGCTCGGCCTCCGCTCGGAGCCACCGCCCTCAGACGCGGAAGTCGAAGCCGCCATTCTCGAAGTCTTGCTGGCCGCGGCGCACGCCGACGGCGCCATGTGCGGGCGGGAGCAGCGCACCGTGCGGCGTATCATGCTGCGGCTGCTTGGCGGCTACGATTTGGCGCCCGCGCTCGAGCGCCGAATCGACGAGTTCGATCCGACGGAGTTCGACTCGCTCGAAGCCGCCGAGCTACTGCTGGAAATTTCCCCGTCTCAGCGCCGCCACGTGCTGGAGCTGGTACGCGAGGTGTGCGACGCCAACAACGCCTTCGACCTCGAAGAAGAGCAGTTTTTGCGCGACCTCACGCACGCGCTCGAGCTGTCGCCCGAAGACATTGCCGACCTGGTGGTGCACGCGCCCGAGGGCATTCACGGCGCAGGCAAGCGCTGCTTCGACCTGGCGTTTTCGGCCGCTTTCTTGGCCAGCGCCTGGCCCTTGCTGGCGCTGGTGGCGCTAGGGGTGAAGCTAACTTCGCCCGGGCCCGCGCTGTTCCGGCAAGATCGCTCGGGCCGCGATGGCCACGACATCGGCGTCTTCAAGTTCCGCACCATGCGGGTGACCGAGAACGGCAGTGACGTGCGCCAGGCCAAGAAGCACGACCCGCGCGTCACGCGCTTTGGCGCCTTCCTCCGCCGCACCTCGCTCGACGAGCTGCCGCAGTTCGTGAATGTGCTGCTCGGCGACATGTCCGTGGTCGGACCGCGCCCCCACGCGGTCGCTCACAACCAGCACTACCGGACGAAAATCATCGAGTACATGCTGCGCCACAAGGTACGGCCGGGCATCACGGGCTGGGCCCAGGTGAACGGCTTTCGCGGCGAAACCGACACGGTCGACAAAATGGTCGAGCGCGTTGCCCACGATTTGGCCTACATCCGCCGCTGGAGCCTCGGCTTCGACCTACGCATCGTCTGGCTGACGGTGTTCGGGCGCGGCGTGCGCCAGAACGCCTACTGAGCAGCTGCCGTGCGTCGCTTCGTGCTGATTGGACAAACCGCGTCGGCGTCGGGAGATTTTTCGGTCGAAGACCTGCCCAGCACCAGCGGCCGCCTCGACGTGTTGCTGCGCGCGCTGCGGGCCGCACTGTTGGTGTCGCACGGGCTGCGCCGTGACGTGCTCGTCTACCTGGTGCTGCGCGGCGGTGTCAGCGCGCCTCGGCTCTTGCGCGTCGACGGCCGAACCGCGAAGTTTCTGCGGCCGGACGAGCGCAGCCTGGCCACGCTGGTGAAAAAAACGCTGCAAGCCCTGCCCGAGCCCGGCAAAAGCTTCGTCGAAGTGCGGCCCGGCCTCGAGCTCTGCACCGGCGACGTCCCGGAAATTCTGACCGAGGTCGGCACGACGCCGTGCTTCGTGCTCGACGAGGCAGGCCCCGACCTGCGGCAGCAGGGCCTGGCTGCGGACGACGCCTGGTTCTTCGTCGGCGACCACTTGGGCTTCGACGTGGTCTCGTTGGCGCTGCTCGAACGCCACGGCTGCCAGCGCGTCTCGGTCGGTCCGGTCAGCGTGCACAGCGACGACGTGGTGGCGCTGGTGTCGAACGAGCTCGACCGGCGTTTCAGCAGCCGCGCCGAGCCGTAGCCGGCCCGACCTCCGCGGCCGACTCGAGCACCTGCTCAGGCACGAAGCGACACGCCCTACGCGTTCCGCGCCAACCCGGAGTTTCCAAGCGGAACGACGCCGCCTGTTTGGTTGGGCGCGTCGCTCGGCTTGAGTTTTCGGGCGCGCGGAGGCGCCCGCTCACTTGCGCTTGGGGCGACGCGGCGGCGGAGCGCTGACGACGATTTTCCGCTTGGGCGGAACGTCGCGCACCGGCTTGGACGGCAATTCGCGGGCAGGCTTGGCCGCGAAATCGCGCGGAGCCTTGGCCGCGAAATCGCGCGGAGCCTTGGCTGCAAACTCGCGAGCAGGCTTGGCCGCAAATTCGCGAGCGGGCTTGGCCGCAAACTCGCGAGCACCACGCGCAACTGGCGGCTCCACCACCGGTGCGCGTGGCGCACGGTGCTGCGAAGGCGGCACGTGAGCGCGTGGGCGCTGCGGTGCGGGGCGCGGCGGGCGCTCCGACTGGTGCTCAGCCTCGGGCTCCTCGTCGTGCCCGGGACCGTCCGACATCGGCGCGATCATCACCCGCGGGTCGCGCGGATCAGGCTCGCGTGCCGCGTCCTGGAAACCGCTAGCCACCGCCGTCGCCACCTCCACGATCGAGCTGGTGCGGTTGACCCGAATGGCGCCGATGTCCGAGCCGCGGATGTTGCCGCGACGGCACAGCATGGCGACCAGGCGACGCGCATCGGCGCCGTGCGACTCGCCCCACGAAACCCGAAACGGCACCCATTGGTCGCCGCCGCCACGCGGCTCCGGCGGCCGATCCGAAAAGGAAGGGCGACGCTCGAACTGCTGCGGGCCACGCTCGGGGCGCTGGCCGCGGTCGTCGAAGCGCAGCTCGCGCTGCTCGAAACGCTGTGGGCGTTCGTTGCCGCGATCGTTGCGATCGTTGCCGCGCATGGGCCGAGCCGCCGCGCGCCCGCCACGCTCGGCCTCGGGCAACAGCGGCGTCACGTCGCGCGGCTCGCCGGTCGCGCGGCGCACGCTGATGATCAGCCGCGCCAGCGCGCGCTCGCTCAAGCCTGCCTCGACGATGCGCTCGACCTGCTTCGAAACGCGCTCCGAGACCTCGCGCTGATCGCCCTGCATCAGCTCGGCCAGCCAACGAGCGTCTTGCGCCTCGCGAATCGCCGCCGCCGTCGGAATGGGCTCGACTCGAAACTGCACGCGCGCGCGCTGCAACAGCGAGGCGGCGCGCCGCAAGCCAGCCGGAGCCACCAGCACCGCGCTCACGCCCTTGCGCCCGGCTCGCCCGGTCCGACCGCTACGATGCGTGTACGTATCTGGATCGGTCGGCGGATCCACTTGAATCACGCGCCCGATGTCCTGCACGTCGATGCCGCGCGCGGCCACGTCCGTCGCGATCAATGCGCGAATCTCGCCGCGCTTGAAGGCCGCCAGCGCGCGGTTGCGCGCGTTCTGATCCATCTCACCGGAGAGCGAGCCGGAGGCAAAACCGGCTTGCTGCAGCTCACGCGCGATTTCCGACACATCGGCGCGCGTGCGAGCGAACACCAGCGTCTGTTCGTCGGCGTGGTGCAAAAGCACGTTAATCAGCGCGTCGACGCGCTCGCGCGGGTTCACCAAGTACACGATGTGGTCGATGTCGCGGTTGGCGCTGCCGAGCGGCGTACCTTCGATGCGCTTCGGATCTTTCTGCACGCGGTCGGCCAGCGCCGCCACGTCCCGCGCGAAGGTCGCCGACACCAAGTGCGTGCGGTGCCCCGGCGGGGCCTTCGCCAAAATGGCCTCGAGCTCGTCCCGGAAACCCAAATCGAGCATGCGATCGGCTTCGTCGAGCACGACGGCACCGACGTCACCCGCCTCGATGCCGCCGCGATTCAAATGATCCAACAGCCGGCCCGGCGTGCCGACCACGATGGCCGGGCCCGAAGACAGCGCGCGGTGCTCGTCGCGGTAAGAAGAGCCGCCCGTCACTGCAGCGATGCGCAGCTTCTGCGGCGCGTACAACCACGTCAGCTCGTCGTGAACCTGCTTGGCCAGCTCGCGCGTCGGCACGATCACCATCGCTCGAGGCCGCGCCACGTGCGCCGGCTTGACGGCCTCACCCGCCACGGCAGCGCGGAGCGCGAAGCCAATGGCCAGCGTCTTACCAGACCCCGTCTGCGAGCTGATGCGGAGGTCGCGCCCCTCGCCGGTTGGATCGAGCACCGACAGCTGCACCGGCGTCAGCGTCGTGTAGCCTTTCTTCGCGAGCGCGGAAGCCAGCTCGGGACCAAGTAGCTCGGTGAGATCGGGTGCAGGGGTAGACGACGGCGCGGGCTCTGACATGCGTTGCGGGGCGCTGCTGCAGCGATGAAGACGGGAAGACCGACGAATAGCCGGGACCGCGAACGCTGGGCGCGGGCGCGTTGTAGCAGGACCCGCTGACTCGGCACGTTTGAATTGTTGCCCACCTGGCAACAATTCCGCTCTCACCCGAAGTCTTGTTGTCTCGGCCCGACCGCCTATGTTGAGGCAATGACTGCAATCCAGCCGCGTCTTCCGGTGGTTTTCCTGCCCCACGGCGGAGGCCCTTGGCCGTTCGTGAAGTTGGGCTTCGGCAGTGACGCCGAGCAAGCCGATTTGGCGCGCTACCTGCGAGCCGTCCGCGATGTGCCGGCCTCGCCGCCCCGAGCGCTGCTCGTCATCTCGGCTCATTGGGAAGAGCCGCAGCCAACGGTCATGAACGGCCCGCAGCCGCCGTTGCTGTTCGACTACTACGGCTTTCCCGCAGAATCGTATCAACTCACCTGGCCGGCGCCTGGTGAGCCAACACTAGCGGCGCGCGTGCAAGAGCTCCTGGGCTCGGCTGGCATCCCGACCGCAGCCAACAGCGAGCGCGGCTTCGACCACGGCGCCTTCGTTCCGCTCAAGCTGGCCTACCCGGACGCGGAAATTCCGACCGTCCAGCTGTCGCTCAAGGCCGGCCTCGACCCCCGCGAGCACCTGGCGATCGGCCGCGCGCTGACGCCACTGCGAGACGAAGGCGTCTTCATCATTGGCAGCGGTATGACTTACCACAACATGCGCGCCATGGGTCCGCAGGGGCGCCCGGCGGCCACGGCCTTCGACGCTTGGCTGCGCGACGCCGTCACCCGCGCACCCGCCGAGCGCGACGCACAGCTCAGCGACTGGCAAGAAGCACCGGCCGCGCGCGCTGCTCACCCGCGCGAAGAACACCTGTTGCCGCTGATGGTCATCGCGGGCGCAGCCGGCAACGACAACGGTCGCCTGGCCTACCACGGCACCCTCATGGGCCTCGCGTTCTCGGGTTACGCCTTCGGCTAGGTTCGCCCGATCAGACTTGAGGCGCGCGTGTGCCGCGCGCACTTCGGGACCGTTACGGGCTCTGGGCATGTCCGTGCCAAACCTCCGCGCGGCGTCAGATGCGCATTATTGAAGCGCATTAGCGCTCGCAATCTGCGCGGACTCGGCTAACGAGCAATCCATGGTTCGTCATGCGAGCGGCGTGTTCCTTCGAAACGACCGCGTCGGCGTCGCGCCCGGCACGAGCGTTCGCATCTTCTCGATGGATCGCAAGGCCAGCGTGCGCGCGCAGCTGCAGGCCATCGGATCCTCGGATTTCGTGGTCAGCGCGCTCCGCCCCGCGGCGCTCGGGCTAGGCTGCCAAGCCACCGTCGCCGTCACGCTGCCCGGTCGCTACATCGAGTTCGAGCTACCGTGCGTCGTCGACGGGGAAGACGGAGCCACCTTCGGCGTTCGACTCGACTACCTGACCGCCCGCCAAGCCTACGGCCTCGCGCTGCTGCGTGAGCTACTGCGCCAAGCGCCAACAGTTGCCAAGGCGCAGCGCCGTGCGTCGACGGCCAAGCGCTAAAGCGTGTCCCTAGCTTGCTGGTCTCGCCGTAAAGGTGCCCGTGCCCGTGCCCGAAAAGCCGCACGCAACGCGCAGCT
>JAYUYU010000155.1:0-35870 GCA_043752365.1 Myxococcales bacterium
GGATAGAAGCGAAAAATGTGCGCGATTTTCGGCCTCGGTCAGCCCCGGCAGACCCACCCACAGCATATCCGCGTCGTTGAAGCCGCCTTGCCCCGCGTAGCCCGCCAACTTGGCGTTGGTGTCGATGACGCCCAGCAAGGCTTCCCAACTCGGCTCGATGTCGCCGTGCGTGCGCCATTGCTGACCAACGCTCGCCTGCCAATACAGGAAAGGCGACGCCACGATGCTGAAGACCATCGGACGGCGGG
Source organism: Myxococcales bacterium (assembly GCA_043752365.1). Lineage (GTDB taxonomy): Bacteria > Myxococcota_A > Polyangia > Polyangiales > Polyangiaceae > PMG-095. The sequence continues at coordinate 249 of JAYUYU010000155.1, forward strand.
TTTGCTGGAGCGCGGTTTGCATGGCGCCGAACAACGTTGGGTCGTCCGCCACGTCGCCGCCGCAACGCGTGTACTTGACGAAGTCGACGCCCCAACTCGCGAACGCTGCAGCGTCTTCCGGCTCGCGCCCCAGGCTGCCAGGCGTGGTGAGCTCCGGGCGTTGGCAGGCGCCAACGTGCGCGTAAATGCCGAATTTTAGATCGCGCGCATGCACGTAGCGGCCTAGCGCGCCCATGCCATCCGGAAAACGTGCGTTGGCCGAGAGCGCGCCGTCAGTCGAGCGAGGCGCTTGCCAACAGTCGTCGAGGTTCGCATATTGATAGCCCGCGTCGCGCAGGCCGCGCGCGACGAGCGCGTCGACGTTGGCCTCGAACTTGGGCTGGTCGAGCTCAGGCCGGCAGCGAAACGCGTTCCAACCGTTCCAGCCCATGACCGGGCGCACGACAGGACCAGCTGGCGCGCACTCGTCCGGTTCCGGGTTGGTGACCGGCGGCCCGCCGGCTTGGCCGGGTTGGCCGGCTTGCCCGGTTTGTCCTGCTTGCCCGACCGGAGCGTCCAAAATGGCGGTAAGGTGCCGGTCCCCACAGCCACAAACGGCCAGCCCGATGGCTAAAAAGCCAGCGCAAGAGCGGACTTGCAGCGTCCCGCCGGCGATCGCCATCGCCGAGAAAGTTAGCACGGCCGGCAGTTTGTTGGACCAATCACCCCGGACTTGGAGCACTAGGTAGGAGATGGCCACGAGCGGCCTCTCTGCACCGGACGCCGGCTCAGCCCGGCGACCGGCGGAGGTACGCCCAACACTCGCTCCCGAGACCGACGCGGAGCTAGCGCTGGCGCTCAAGCAGGGTGAGGCAAAGGCTCCCGGACGGCTCTATGACCGACACGCAGCGGGCGTGTACGGCATGGTTTACCGCTTGCTGGGGCGCGAGGCCGAGGTCGACGACATCGTGCAAGAGGTCTTCATTTACGCGCTCTCCTCAATCAACAAGTTGCGCGAACCTGCTGCCCTCAAGAGTTGGCTCTTCGGCATCGCGGTCGGCAAAGTGCGTACGCATTTGCGTCAGCGCTACCGCCGGCGCTGGCTCAGTTTCTTGCCGCACGACGAGCTGCCCGAGCCGGCCATACCGCTGAGCGACCCGGACGCCGACTTGGCGCGTGACGTGTGCGGCATTTTGGATCATTTGCCTCCCGATGAGCGCGTCGCGTTGGTTGTGCACCGCATAGAGGGGCTGCCACTGCACGAAGCGGCCAAGGCCTGCCACATGTCGCTGTCCACCTTCAAACGCAGGCTGGCCAAGGGCGAAGCGCGCTTCATCGCTCGCGCCGAAAAGCACGCCGGGCTCGCCGACTGGCTGGGAGGGCCAAGCTCGTGACCGAACGCCACGAACGGCTGTTCAAGGCCTGGGGCGACGCGCTGTCGCGGACTACGCCAGAGCCGAATCCACAGCTACGCCAACGCGTGCTCGCCGCCTACGCGCGCCAGGCACGTCCGAGTGTGCTGCCGCACCGCTATCGGTGGGCGCTGGCAGCAGCGGCGCTCGCCGTTGCGCTGCTGGTGCTCGGACGGTTGCGGACGCCAGCCGTCCCCAGTTTCGCGGTTGCGGGTCAGCCGGCTGCAGTCGGTGCCTGGCTCACGGCCGAGGGGACACGACCACTGTCGCTCCACTTTTCTGAAGGCACACGAGTGTCGCTGAGCCAAGGCTCGCGCGGCCGTGTGAGTCGGGTCACGCAGGGCGGGGCACGCATCGAGCTCGCTAGCGGCCAAGTCGACGCGGAGGTCGCGCACCTAACCGGCGCCAATTGGACGTTCGGTGCTGGGCCGTTCGAGGTCGTCGTTACCGGCACTCATCTGGACGTAGCCTGGGCTCCCGACACCGGCAAATTCGAGCTTTCGGTGAGCAGCGGGTCGGTGCTGGTGCAGGGACCGTTCATCCAGGGACCGCAAGCCGTGCGGGCCGGGCAGGTGTGCCGCGTCGACATCGGACGCCGCCTGATGGAGCTTGGCCAAATCGGCGCCCCGCAAGTCGGCAGCAGTCGAGCCACCGTCGAAGGTCCAACGAAACCCGAGGCACTGCCGCCCACCGCGGCCGAGCCCGTTACGGCCGAGCTCATCACGGCCGTGCCCAGCGCGGCCGTGCCCAGCACGGCGCCACCCGGCAGCGCGAGCCCGCCCCGCCCCGCTTCCGCGGAGGCCCTACTCGAAGCGGCGCGCGCGGCGCGCTTGGCAGGTCGCCCGGAAGAGGAGCGCGCGGCGCTGCTGGCCTGTCGCAAGCGTGCACCTGGCCAGGCCCCCGCGGCACAGGCGGCCTACCTGCTCGGCCGCGCCTCTGGGGGTGCTGAAGCGGCTCAGTGGTTCGAAGCCTACCTGCGGGAGCAGCCTCAGGGCCTGCTGGCGCGCGAGGCGGCGGGGCGGCTGGTCGAGTCGTACCGCGCGGCCGGCAACGCCAACGCTGCGCAAACAGCCGCAGCACGATATCTTGCTCGCTACCCGCATGGTCCGCACGCTTCGCTGGCTCGCCAAGCCCTCACCCCTCGGGACTGATTGAAAGCCGCGCTGGGGTGCGGGCTCTTGGCTGCGTGGCTGTGCATGGGCCACGCAGCGCGCGCCGAGCAGGCCGCGACGCTCATCGTGCTGATCGCCGAAGAGCCGAGCGACGCGGTCGTCAGCCGCCTAGCCCGGGACCTACAAGGCTTGGGGTTCGGCGTAGTCGTGCTCAGCGCGACGCCGGAAAACACCGGCGACGACTCCGCGCTCGAGCGCACCACGCGCAGCTTGGGCGGCTTGGCCGGTGTACACGTCTTGCCCGGCGCTCGCGGCAGCGCGCTGTGGGTGCTGGAGCCGAGCTCGAACCGCAGCGTGACGCGCGAGTTGCCCGGGCCTGCCAGCGTCGACGCCGATCCGAACGAGGTCGCGCTCGGCACTTTGGAGCTGCTGCGAGCCAGCATGCTGGAGCTCCATCCTCCTCCCCCAGCCGAGCCAAAACGCGCACAGCCGCCCAAGCCCGCCCCCAAGCCGCCAATCGCCCCAGCGACGCCGCGCTTGTCGCTTTCGGGTGCGCTTGCAGCCGAGCTGGGCCTGCGCAGCGTGAGCGCCTCGGCGGCCACGCTGTGGTCAGCCTGGCTGAAGCTCGGCGGTTGTTTTGGTCTGCGAGGCTTCGCGGCGCTGCCGCTCACGAGCGAGCGCACCCGGGTCGCCGAAGGTGAGGTCGAGGTGCGACCCAGCCTGCTCGGTATCGGTTTGGCTTGCGGCAGCGCCCGGCCCCAGCGTTGGCTGGCCCCGCGCGTCGGCTTGGGCTTCGTGGGTGCAAACATCGAAACCCGAGGCATCGCCGACGCGCCCGAGCGGAGCCATCGCTCGGCGGCGTGGCTCGGCGGCGGCTACGGCATGCTGGGCATCGGCCTGCGCCTAGCCGACGACGTACGGCTGAACCTGGACGCCACCGGCATCGTACTGCCAACACCGGCGGCAATTTTAGTGGGACAGCGCGAGGTCGGAACGTGGGGCGCGCCGGGCGGCTTGCTGTCGTTGGGTCTCGAAGTGTCGACCAACCTGTGACGCCCAGCCGGCGACTTCAGCCGCCGTCCTGCTCGCGTTCCGCGTCGTCGAGCTTCTTTTCGACTTCTTTCAAGTGCTGAGCGGTAAGCGTGGTGCGCATTTCGCCGAGCGCCCTCTTCGCCTCGCGTAGCTTCAGCGCCCCTCGGTCGAAGTCGATGCAGATCAGGCACATGGTGAACAAGCTTAACACCGCCCCCACCGCCTGCAGCTCGAGCCCGGGGTGTGCGGGCGGAAAGTTCCGACCAGCCCGCTGTTTTTAGCCATTCTATCGAGCTTCAGAACAGCTAGCAGCATTTCACCCGCCACTCGGCTGGTTTGCGCGCCCGCTGGCTGGCGCTGGCGGCTTTTGCTGCTCGGTCGGAGCAAGCGTCGCCGACGCGTCACTGAAGCGTCTTAAATCGCAATACCAAACTGGTCGGTCGTGTAGGCTGGCAGGTACAGGGTGGGCAGTGGCTCATCCGCCACCCGCCGATGATCCCAGCACGCAGCTCGAGTGATAGATTGCGCAGAGCCGGTAGCTTGTTTCCGGGCCTTGGGTTGCTGTTCACACTGGCAGTACCGCGAGCCGCCGAAGCGCAGGCAGCGGGTGCACGGGCCCCTCAAGGACAGCAGCCCGCGCCGCAGCCACCCGCGGCAGAAATGGCCCCCCCCGCGTCGGCCCCGCCGCCCAGCTCGCCCGAGGCGCCGCCTACTCCCGCGGCAGGTCCCGACGAAGCCCCAGCAGCGCCGAGCGAGCCGGCGCCGCACGAGCCTAATCAACGCAACAAGCACAAGCAGGACGTAGATACGAAGCCGGACGGCCAAGCCGACGAGCCCGACAAGCCCGACAAGCCCGACAAGGCGGGCAAGCATGACCTGCAGTTGAAGGGTCGCGTGTTCGCCCTGGCCGAGGTCTCGCATCGACACGAGACCGTCGTTGGCAGCACGGGCGCACTCGAAGCCCGTGACCGCGACGCGCTGGACCTTTCGCTGCAAAGCGCGCGCTTCGGCGTCAACTATCGCTCGCCGCTGCGCTTTCTTTCGGCGCAGCTCGAGCTCGAGGTCGCTGGCAACCCGCGAGTGAAGGACGCCTTCATCGAGGCTGGCAAGACCTTCTTCGTGAAGGCTGGACAGTTCAAGGTTCCAAGCTCGTCGCTGGAGCTCGAGTCACCGTGGGGCCTTCCGCTAGCGCGCCGCGGCTTGGTCCACGACCTGATGACCGACTGGCTCGACATCGCTGGCCGGCGCCCCGGCGTCGCGCTTGGTTACCGCAACAAAAGCGGCATCAAGCCGCGCCTCACGCTAGGCGCCTTTCAAGGTACTACCCTCAAGAGCGTCGTGCCGGGCGAGCGCGACGTGCAGCTTGTGGACCACGCCTCGCTCAGCGCGCAAACGTACGCGGGGCGGGCCGAGATTACGCTCGCCATGGTCACGTTGGGCGGCTGGTACGAGCAGCGTGTTGGTTCGACCACTGTCGGCGATTTCAGCCATTTTGCGACGTTTGGCCTCGACGCCGGGCTGGCGCACCGCTTCCAGCAGGGCGCCCTGCGCGTGTGGCTCGACGGCAGCGCCGGTGAGAGCCTGTACGTCCACGCCGACAAGCCGGGCGAAGACAAGACGCCGTGGTTCGCTGCCGGTCGCGCGCTGGTCGCTTATCGCTTCGGCGGGCTCGCGCCGGGCGAGCCGTACCTGGAACCGTTCGGCTTCTTCGCGCTGATGGATCCGGACACCGAGGTCGTGAGGGATCTCGTCGCGGAGGGCGCAGTAGGCGTAGCGGCCGGCTTCTGGGACCGCGCGCGACTCACTCTTCAAGGCGAGTTGACCTCCGCCCAGCACAATTTCCCGACTGGATTTTTGGAGAACCAGAATCCAGATCAGATGAGCCTGCTGTTGCAGGCTGGAGCGCGCTTCTGATGTTCGTGGTGTTCGAAGGCATCGACGGCAGCGGCAAAACGACAATCTCGAATCGCGTGGCGGCCGCGCTCAGCGCCGAAGGCCTGACGGTCAAACACCTGCGTGAGGGCGGCAAATTCGTCTCGCCGGTGTCGGAGGGCATCCGCGATTTCGGCCGCAACGCGCAGAACCTCGACTTGGCGTGGCAAGCGGAGTTCTTGCTGTACGTGGCGCGCGACGTGCAGCTGATTCACGAGGCGCTGCGCCCCGCGCTGGTCAACAACGATTTGGTGCTCGCCGATCGCTTTTTGTACACGCCCGAGGTGCTGGGCCGACACGGCCGGCGCTTGCCCGAAAGCTTCACCCGCCCCATCTTGACCGCCGCGGCCGACGGCCTCGAGCCAGACCTGGTGATCTTGGTCGAGGTCGATCCGACGTTCGCGCGCGCACGCAGGAAGCTGCGCAAGCTGGGCGAACGACAGGTCAAGCCGCCTTCGCGCAAGGGCCTGTCCGGCGTGGGGCTGCAGCAACGGCTGCATCGCGGCTACCTGGCGATGGCCGACGAGCACCCCGAGCGTTGGGTCGTGCTCGAGAATCAAGGCTCGCTCGAGCGCAGCGTGGAGCGCGCAGTCGACCTAATTCGCCAAGCGCATCGCGAGGGCGCCGCTCGCGCGATCGCCCGCTTTCGTGCCGGCGCGCCGCGAGCCCCGACCCACCAAGCGCCGCTCGGCAGCGCCGACGAAGCGCTGCACGCCTTTTTGGCCGTTGTCGACGACTTGACCGAGCGCGAGCCGCGCGTCGCCGCCTACATGCTTGGCGGTATGTACGGCCCCATCATCGACGAACGCCGCCGCGCGTTGTTCGAGCAGGCCCCCGACGCCGTCTTGGCCGCGCTGGACGACCTGAGCGACGCCGAAAGCTTCGAGCTGCGGCGGCGCGCCCGAGGCCTACATCCGGGCTTGGCGCTGCGCTCGCTGGGGCTTGCGCTGCAGACGCCAGCAGGTTGGCAGCTGTGGCAAGAGTTGGCCGAGCTAGCGCCGGCCGACGCGCTCGCCAGCTTGACCGGCGTCGACGACGAGCGGGCCTGGCAGGCGCGGGCGCGCTACGGCACGCTGACGGCCGCCTTCGACGAAATCGTGGTCGGCTCGCTAGCTGGTCTTTCGTCGACAAAAGCTTGGGAGCTGCGTGAGCGCCTGCTCGAGGCGCGCGGCGGCGACCTCGGCGCGAGCTACGAACTCTCGCGCGTGCTTGCTAAATCGGTAACCGGCCTGGGCGACGACCGCGCGTGGCAGCTGCGACGCCAAGCCCGCAAGTTGGCACCCGTCGCCGCGCTCAATTCGCTCAGCGGCGTCACCGACGCCGAAAGCTGGCAGTGGCGCACCGAGTCGCTCGGCAAGGCACCCAAAGTCGTCATGAGCACGCTGCGCTCTTGCTTCAGCGAAAGCGCCTGGCAAATGCGCATCGCGGTAGCCGCCGATTGCAAGGAAGCGCTCGACGGCCTGCAAGGCGTCGACAGCGAGCCCGCCTGGTCCTTGCGTGCCAGCAGCCAAGACATCTGGGTCTCGACGGTCGTGAAAACACTGGGCACTTTGGCCGACGCTCCGCGCGGCCAGCTGTTGATTGTGCGCCAATTGCGCGCCTACCCGGCCAACGTTTCGCTACTTAAACACGTCTCCTGCATTGCGCTCGGCTTGCACCGCCGAGCAAGCGCGTCAATTTGAACCATACGGAACGACCGCACCGATGAAGTCACTTCTCTTCTCCGCCTGCTCAGTCCTTGCCAGCGCCGTGCTCCTCGCGGGCTGCGGCTCCGTCGATCCGACCGCTCAACCCGCCGCCGGGGGCGACGGTAGTGGTGGCGCACCCTCCGGACTGCCCGAAGGGCCGCTCTTGCCCTGGGCGGTTGGCAACAATTGGACCTACCGCGTCACGCAAGACGGAGTCGTCAGCGTGAAGACGACCAGCATTGGCGCACTCGAAGTCGTCGGCGGCGACGGGCCGAACGCGGAGCTGATGGCGAACCACGTCACCACCGCCAAGGGCACCGATCTCGAGGATCACACCGAGAGCTGGCAAGCCCCCAGCAGCAACGACCCCGATCGCATCGTGCGCTTCCGCGAGCAGTCGTTCAATGCAACCAGCGGCGCGCTAAGCATGGAGGCACACTGGGACCCCGAGAAGCTGCACGTCGACAGCTCCGCCGCCCACAGCGTCACGGGCGCCAGCTGGCTCGAAATCTACGCCGAGACCAAGCTCGCAGTCGGACTGACGCCCACGACTCGCGAAGCGCGCGAGCGCTGGACCGTGATCGCCGACGACGAAACCCTGGAGGTACCGGCCGGCCGCTTCGAGCACGTCATCCACTTGCAAAAGGTGGGCAGCTCGACCAAGGAGTATTGGTACCTGCGCGGCGTGGGCAAGCTCAAGGAGACCGGGACCCAGACGGAAGAGCTGACCGAGTACGAGCTCGAGGACGCGCCGTGAGCCAATCCTCGCCGGCCCTCGATCGCAGCGCGAACGACGCTGCTATCACCGCCCAGCGAGTCGAAACCAAGTACCTCGTCGCTCCGAGCGCCCTGCCGGCGCTCACGCAGTGCATTGCCGCCGAGCTCGAGCCCCACCGCTTCACGGGTGAAGCGGCCAATCGGCTGCCAGACGCGCAGCACTTCGTCACCACCGTTTACTTCGATACGCCAAGCTTGAGCTACTTTGCCGCCGCCAAGCTCAATAAGCAGAGCAACCTGAAGATTCGCGCCAAAGAGTACTACGACGTTCACCCCTCGTTGACCGAGCTCGCGACCAAGCCCGAACAGATTTTGCGCTATCAGCCCTGGCTTTGGTTCGAGCTCAAGCGCCGCGAAGGGCTTAGCACCAGCAAGCGCCGCTTTCGCTTCCCCAAAGCGGCGGCCGCGACCCTATTCGACGAGAACCGCGCGCCCGAAAACCTGCCCGAAGGCGGCAGCGAACGCGCCGACGCGGACGCTTTGATAGCCCACGTCCACGCGCAAACCGAGCGCGTCGCCCCGAGCGCGCTCACGAGCTACCGGCGGCTCTCGTTTCAGAATCCGGACAGCACGCTGCGGGTCACCATCGATCTAGGCTTGGCATTTTACCGGGTGCCGCCCGATCTGTTCCGCCGCGCGCGCCCGCTCTCGAAAAGCGAGCTAGGCACGCCCGCCGGCGTCGAAGCGCGCGCCGTCGTCGAGGTCAAACGCCGCGCCGGCCTGCCCGCCTGGCTCGAGCAGGCGCTGACCCAGGCGGGGGCTGGCCCCGTCACCTTTAGCAAGTTCGTCGCTGCCAGCGAGGCCGTGCATGGCGGCTAGCCCCGAGCTAGCGCGTCCCCGCAACCTCAAGCTGCTACTTGCGTGGCTGTGCACGGCGTTGATCATCGGCGTCTACTTCAGCCTGCCTGACGGCGAGGACGGGCTCGTGCTCGACCCCGCGGGCGCGCGTGCGCTCGACCAACCCGCCCCCACACGCATCGAGGTCGTCGCCGTAACACCGGCTGATCCGACGCCCGGCAGTGCGGTCACGGTTCAATTCGCCGGCGCACAGCGCCCCACCAACGTGGAAGCGTACATCGGCAAGAGCGCGCTGCCGGTGCTCTCGCGCCTGGACGACGCGCTCGTGGTGCGGTTGCCCAGCAGCCTGCCACCCGGTCACATCAAGCTGCGTGTCTCCGACGGCGCCGAGCGCAGCAAACCTTACGATTTACGGGTCAAGCTCGAGAACTGGCGCAAGCCGTTCCGCAGCCTCATTGGCGGCTTCGCGCTGCTCATTTTCGGCATCGGCGTGCTGGGTCGCGGCGCGCGTGAAGCCGTGGGCCTGCGCAGCACGCATGTCTTGGCGCGCTGGGCTCAGCGTGGCCCGGCGGCGCTTGGCATGGGCATTGGCCTGGGCGTGCTGGCACAATCCACGACCGCCGCGGCGAGCGTGCTGGCCGGTTTGGTCAGCTCCAGCCTGCTCGCGCTGGGGCCCGCTGCCGCGGCGTTTCTGGGCGCCGAGCTAGGGGCCGCCACCGCGCCGCTCATCAGCGGCCTGCTCGATCCGCGGGAAGGCCTGCTGGTGGTCGCGCTGGCCGTCATGTGGCTGGGCTTGGCCAGCAACCGCCGCACGACAGCGCTGGCCCGCCTGGCGCTTGGCGTCGGGCTCATTTCGTTTGGCCTTCAAACCATGCGGCCAGGCTTCGAGCCTTTCGTGCAAGCGCCGCAGCTGCTCGCGCTCGTGATCAAGCTGCGCGCAACCGGCGTGCTCGACGTCGCCACCTGCGCCCTCTTGGGCGCCGCCCTGGTAGCCATTTTTCAAGGACCCGCGCCCGTCTGCGTGCTGGTGCTGGTGCTGGCCCAAACCACCGCCCAGTGGGATCTACGAACCGCGCTGGCAGTGTTGTCGGGCTCGGGTCTCGGCGCGGCCATTGGCGCCATGCTGACCAGCGCGGCCGGGCGCAGGTCGCGCAAGCTGGCGCTGCTGAACCTGATGCTGGGCGCGCTCAGCACATTGCTTGCCGCCTGCTCGGTGGACATTTTCGCGTTCCTGGCCGATCTCGTCGTGCCGGGCGTACCCCACGAAATTCGCTGGGGCAAGCGCGTGCTGTTGCCCAACCTGGGCCTGCACCTCGGCGTGGCGTTCGCGATGAGCCAACTAGCGTCGGCTGTGTTGCTTATGCCGGCCAGCTTCCGCCTCGCCCGGCTGGTGGAGCGCTGGTTCCCGCAAGACCGGCAGAGCAAACTGCCCAACGTCGGCGACGCCGCGCGCGTCACGCGCAACCGCCTGCTGCAAGTCGCCGAGGTGCAGCTCTCTGCCCTCACCCCGCTGCGCCAGCTCGCGCTCGACGGTGACCGCGACGCCGGTCGGCTCGTCGAGCGTGCCATGGCCGAAAGCCAAGCTTTGCTCGACGAGCTCATTGCGGGCCCCGTGTTGGCGCTCGGCGACTCACCCGCCAGTCGCGCTCTTGGCAGCGCCGCGCTGACCAGTGTCCAGTTGCAACGCAGTCTGGAAGGCCTCGAACGTCAAGCAGAGCGCTTCGTCGACGCCCGCGTCGCGCTCGGCCACGACGGCCGCCCCGGCGAGCTTGCCGAGAGCGATCTCGCAGCGCTCGACGAAATGCACGCCAACCTCAGCGCCGCCGGCCACGCCGTGCGCGAAGACCTGCGCGGCCACGCGCCAATCGATCTCGACACCGCGCGAGCCAACGAAATTGCCATGAACGCCCTCGAAGCCCGCCTGCGCAAAGGCGTGCTCGAAGGCGACTCCGAGTCAGTGCGCAGCCATCTAACCGTGCTCAAGCTGGCCGACGCCTACGAAGCGACCGCCAACCAGCTCTACCGCCTCTGCGAGGCCCTCGCTGAAGGGGCTGCCGAAATGCAGCCCGAATCGCAGAAACTAACGGGCCGTCCCTAGGTTCCGCTGTCCGAGCGGCGGCTGCGACTGCTCGCCTCCCGTACGGCTTCGCTGCAGGCTCGCCCTGCCAGTTCACACGGAGATCAGAAAAAGAAATTACCGCACGAGGCGCGCGAGTTCAGGTCTTTTTCGTCGCTGATGACGACCACGTGAGCGGTCAAATCAGTGTCGGTGTTGTGATCGCCGACCGTGAGGTTCTTGGTCTTGTCGTCACCCTTGCGGGTGTACTCGAGCTTGCCCTTGCCGCCCGAGCACGCGATGCCGGTGTCCGGCCCCAACCCGGTCCCGCGCGGAGCCCAAGGATCGCCGTCGGTCACGTCGTTGTCGCACGAGCCGCCATCGTGAATGGCAAAACGGTGATTGCCGTCGGCGCAGCCGCTGGTCAGGTCGACCACCAGCAGCACGTCTTCACCCATTTGTGTGAAGATGGCGGAGCCATTGATGCTGCCCTCGAGCGTCGACTTGGCGATGTTGCCATCACCGGGAACGCTTGGACCGCTGCCGCCAGTGCCCGTGCCACCCGTCTCGGCCGGCATGATGGGTACGGAGCCGTCGGGCGGAAAGAGCGCGCCCTGATCTCCGCCGCCCAGCGCTTGCCCGCTACCGGCCAGCGTCGCCACACTGCTCGCCCCACCCCCGCTGCCAGTGCCACCGCTGGTGGTGGAAGTGCCGGCCGTGGCCGCACCGCTGCCAGCGCCGTTACCAGTACCGCCAGTGCCGGTCGCGTCGCCGGCGTCACCGCAGGCGACGCCGAGGAGCGTCAAGAGCGGCACCGAGAACAGGAGTCGATTGAGGTGCATCATGCGTCCGATTAGACGAACAGGCCGCTGACCGGGCCACTACCGAAGGCCGAATCGCCAAACTTGGCCTCGATACCGTAGGCGCCGCACACAGCCGACCAAATGTCGTTCATGTAGCGACCACCGAACTGCAAATGCTGGCCCGTCTGCATGCCGATCGATTTTCCGCCAAGCATGAGCGTTGGCATGTTCTCGATGGAGTGAGTGTTGCCGATGGCGCACTCGTTGAAGAACACGACCAGCGTGTTGTCCAGCATGTTGCCGGTACCCTCGGGCGTCGCCTTGAACTTCTGCAGGGCGGTCGAGAGCTGCTCGCTGTAGATGGTGTCAATGCGCTCTTGGGCTAGCGCCGCGCTGGTGTCGTGCGACACGCCGTGGTGGCCGTCGCCCTTGTCCACGGTTGAATCGATCTTGTTGAAGCGCAGACCCGAGTTGCCGTGCGCAAACGAGAACGTCGCGACACGCGTGAGGTCGCACTGGAAGGCGGTCTGGATGATCGACAGCTGATTTTGCGCGACGATCAGGTGGTTGGCTTCGTCCTGCGTTGCGCCGCTGGGAGGCGTGGCGGTGGGCTTGAGCGCCGGCGGCATGCAGGGCTTGCCGGCGGGCTTGCCCGAATCCTGCAGCGACTGCTCGAGGGCCTTGATGCCGGCCAGGTGCGCTTCCAGCTTGGGCTTTTGCGAGGCAGGCAGGGCGTTTGCCAGCGCCAGGCCGTCGGTACAGGCCTCGGTCGAAACTGAGCCGCCGGTAGCGCCCGAACCGCCCACGGCGGCGGTGGCCCCGGTGGCGTCGGACTTGCGGTTTCCCGCCACGTCAGCCGAGCACGCACCCATCAGTACGGGCGCCGCAACGACCGCAGGAGCCGTCCCCGCAGGCTTCAGATTTCTCGAAGCCTCTCGCCCTTCACCTGATCGCATCGCTAGATATTAATGTTATGTGGTACCGATGCCAGTCGTCCGAACAACGAGCTAGACTTGGGGGGTGCAGCTCCCCGTCAAGACGCCTCATCCAATCCTACTTGACCGAAACGCTCAGCTCCGGGAACGTATCGGCGTGCCTGAACTCGCTCCAAAGACGCCACGGCGCCGCCTCGCGATCGCAAAGGAAGCGCTCTTTCCCTTGCTGATTTTGGTGGGCTGCAGCGCTGGCGCTCTGCCCGACAAAGGCAGCGGAGGCCAGGCTGGAGCCACGGCGGGCGGCGCCGGGACCGCCATTGCAGGCGCCGCCACGACTGCCGGTAGCGCCAACGGGGCAGGAACCAGCTCGGGCGGCGGCGCCGGCGGAATCCCAGCAGGCGGGGCGGCCGCAGGCGGCGGGGGCGGCAAGGCAGGCGGCGGCAGCGGGGCGGCGGGCGCCGGGACCACCACTGGCAGCTGCTCGCCCGACTACTTGCTGTGCGAAGACTTCGAGACGGCGACGGTTGGCATGGCGCCGATGGGTTGGACGACGCACGGCAAAGCGGCCGTTGCCGAAGACCAAGCGAGCCACGGCAAACGTTCGCTCAAAGTGAGCCCCGCCGACAACGGCGAGCGGCGCATCTATCACGCCACTGCCATGCTTGGCGCGCAGCATTGGGGGCGCGTGTACTACCGCGTGCAGCTGCCGACGCCCGAAGCGTTCGTGCACTCGACGCTGGTGGCGTTCTTCGGCAAAGGCCCGACGATTGGTGACGCCGAATTCCGCGTAGTCGACACAGTAAAGGATGCGAAAACGGGCGGCTTTGCCGACGGCAAGCACCAGTTTCTCTACAACGTGCAGCCGCAGGGCGCCGAGTTCGGCACTGATAGCCCGTACGACTACAGCTTCGAGGACAAGTGGCACTGCGCCGAGTGGCACGTAGACGCCACCGATCAAAGCTACGCCTTCTATTACGACGGCAAAGAAGTGATCGCTTTCAAGAGGGGCGCCGGGCAGTACAAAGATTCGGAGCTACCATCGAGCTTTGCGGAGGTGCGACTGGGTTGGAACAACTACCAGAGTGCGGCACCCGGCTTTACGGCATGGCTGGACGACTTTGCGTTGGACGACCAACGCGTGGGCTGCCTGCCGTAACTCACGAACAGGCGGTAGCTTCCAAGCCGACGATTTCGAGAACGTCGCGGCACTCGAGCCCGGTTTCGCTGTAGAGGACGCGGGCGGCCGACTTCAGGGCCGCGACCCGCGTTTCGGGGGAGCTGGTCTGAGCGGCCAAAAGCGCGTTCCGGGCGCCTTCCGGCACTGCTTGGCTATGCACGAGGAGCGGCAACATCGAGAAACCCGGGTCGCCACCTTTCACTGCTGACATATCCTAAACCTGGGGCTGGTTGCCCCGCCGTCAAGGGCAGGCGGCGAAGCATGCACGCCGGCGTTGGTCGGATCGATGATGTCGAGGGTGTTGATCTTGATGTTGCCGACTGGGGCTTGGTCGGCGTGGAACTTGAGCGCACCGTGGGTGTGGTTGTAGGCGTTGCCGCCAGCGCGCAAGAGGGTATTGCGGTTGGCTTCGGTTGTGCCGGTGAAGGCGTGCGAGCTGAACTGCTCGGCGAAGAACATGCCGGGGTACTGCACGGTATCGGCGCACACGTTGTCTTCGATTCTATTGTCGTGCCCGCCGTAGATACCGAAGCAGTTCGCCTTCCACGGGATCTGAATGTAGTTCTTACGAAAGACGTTGTTTTTGCTCGGGCCAGACGACAAGTGGGTATCCGACCAGGCCGCGATGGCGTCGTCACCCGTGTTGCGAAAATGCGAGTTTTCCACGTAAGAATCGTGTGTACCGTTGTAGAAATTCACGCCGTCGGCCATCAAGTTGCGGATGCGCACGCTAGTCACGGCGAGCGGCCCGCTGCCCCTATCTGGCCAAATGCCGACCTTCAAATGCTCGATCCAGATGTTCTCGATCACCGAGTTCGAGAGGTTGCCTCGGAAGCCCGTCTCGGGTGAGGCGTCGTCCCGCAGCACGGTGTCGCCGAACAGCGCAAAGTCGTAATACTTGCAGGCGCCGTCGCCCCAGCAATTGATTTGCGCGTGGAAGCCGACAATTGACGAGTACCACATGCCCGCGCCCCGAATCGTCACCTTCTGCGCGCTGAGCGTCTTGCCGAAACTTTGGAACCGACCTGGCGGAATGAACACCACCTTGTTCAGGCCCTGCGCTTGGTCGATGCACTTTTGAATCGCGTTGGAGTCGTCTTGCGTGTCGTCCGGAACCGCGCCGCACTCCTTGATGGAAATGGAGTTGGCCGGCTGGGCCAAGGGACCACCGACCTGCTCTATTTCGACCAAGTCGACCGTAATGGCGGATGCGGTGTCGTCGGCTTCCTTGCGCAAAACCACGCTGGAGCCGACGGGAATTTCGCCGATCAGCGCGTGCGCTTCGTCGAAAAAGTGGTGCTCGTTGCCGCTGCCCTTGTCTTCTTGTGGTGGCTTGTTGAAGACGCTGTCGTCCCCGTACGTCCACGAGTAGCGCGACGTGAGCTGCAACTTGCCGCGCGACGTGCCGTCTACGAAAACGCCAAGCGTGGTCCAGTAGTCGTGGCCGCCGTCCGGCACCGAGTAACGAACCACGATCGAGTTGCTAGCTGCTTTTGTCTTGAACGCGACCTGCTGCCCGGTCTGCGAAAGCGTGACGGCCTCGTAGGTCGTGAACGCCACCGACGGCCCGCGCCCGTCCGGCCAGATCGGCTTGACGGGGCCGCCCATGCCGCCCGCTCCGGTCATGCCACCCGTCGTGATGCTGCCGCCCGTGCCTAGCGGCTTGGTGCCGCCGCCGCCGCCAACCGAAGCTGCGCCGCCGACCGGCGCCGCGCTGCCGCCAACGCTGCCAGCACCACCAACCAGGTTCGCTGAACCGCCGACGGCGTCCGTGCCAGCGGGCTCTTGCTTCCCGTCGTCGCTGTTGCTGCCGGGGCCGCAGGCAACCTGACCAATGAGCAAAAGACCCGCGGCCACCGAAACAGCCCACGTCGAGCGAGACACAATTTTCATCATGGTGAAGAAGCGCGGTCGAACACGTGCACGTCGCGACCCCGCGCCGGCCTCCAATGTGCTGCCTGAAACGCGCACGTTCAACCGCGATTTCAGCCTGGAACGCGAATACAGCGGTTAGCGCAAAGTTCTAGTTTCTCTTGGTCAATTACCAATTTGAACTATGCACGTTTGTCGTGTTCGGCGCTGCGCGTTCCAGCGTGAGCGTGCTGCGGCCTCGCACGGCCGAGCGCCGTCACGCCTCCAATGGCGGGAACACGTGCCTGCGGTCGGCGCCAAGCGGCAGAGGCTCGACCAGCGTGACGGCGCTGGTTGGGAGGCTGGCGTACAGGTGCGGGAAGAGCGCGCCGCCACGTGAAGGTTCCCAGCGTAGCGCGTCGCCCAACACCGCCACCTTCACCCCCAGGAGTAATAGGTCGGCTTCACCCACATAGTGACGCGCTGCCGTTTCTGCTGCCTGCTCGGCGGTCGAGAAATGGATGAAGCCGTCGCGCAAGTCGTGCTCCGTGCCAGCGAAGGACCCCGTCAGCTGGGCGTCGTGCCAGGCGCTTTGAGAAAGCAGCCGGTAGATGGTCTGAGGCGGGTTCACGCGCGTCAGCCTAGCAGCACAAAACCGCCGAACACCTGGAACCGTTTCCATATACATTGACGCCCACTGCGCCAAGGGTCATTGAGCCGAGCATGATCGGCTGCGGTTTTCGTGCGCGAACTTGGCAACAACTGCTGGCAGCGCTGGGCGTCGCTTGCCTACTCGCCGGCTGTGATTCTGGCCGACAGAGCAGCCCCGGCGACGCAACTCCGTCCACGACGGCCGGCAGCGCGGGCGGCGGCGCCCCCAGCGCGGCCGGCCCCGGCACGAGCGGCAACGCCAACAGCGCGGCCGGCTCCAGCGCCACGGGCGGCGTGGGTGCCGGCGCGCTGCTCGGCCCTTCGCTGGCCGAAAAGTACGCCGAATTTTTCCCGATCGGTGCCGCGATTGGCAACGACCATCTCAATACGCTCGAGCAGGTGCTGGCGCGAGACTTCAACCACCTGACATGCGAAAACGCGATGAAGATTCAGGACATTCACCCGACGGCGGACGGGTTTTACTGGGGAGACGCCGATCGCGTCGCGGACTTTGCGCGCCAGCACGGCATGAAGCTCACAGGCCACACGCTGCTGTGGCACCAGCAAACGCCCGCCTGGATGTTCGAGGGCGTGACGGCTGGCGACGCCACCAGCCTCGAGTTGTTGAAGGGCCGCTTGAAGGCGCACATCGAAGGCGTGGTCGACCGCTACGCCGACGTGGTCGATAACTGGGACGTAGTGAACGAGGCCATCAGCGACGACCCGGCCAAGCAGTACCGCGACGGCCGCGAAAACTCGAAGTGGTTCGAGCTGTTCGGCAGCGAAGAGTATATTTATTGGGCCTACAAGTTCGCCAAGGACGCGCTCGAAGCCAAGAGCCCTGGCAGCTCTGCCGGCAAGCTCTACTACAACGAGTACGTCGCGACGGTTAAGGCAGACCGCATCCTGAAAATGCTGGCGTGGCTCAGGGACGAGAAGGGCATCCAAGTCGACGGCGTAGGCTTCCAAAGTCACGAGAACATGAGCTGGCCCAGCACGACCGATTTGCAGGCAGCAATCGACAAATTCAAGACGGCTGGCTACAAGGTGAAGATCAGCGAGCTCGATATCACCGTGTACAGCGACTACGCGACCGGCAGCTTCGTCGCCTCGCCCGCCGTAGAGTTCACGCCGGAGCTCGAAGCCAGGCAGGCCAAGCGCTTCGGCGACCTGTTCGCGCTGTACCGCAAGAACAAGGGCCAGCTCACGAGCGTCACTTTCTGGGGTGTTTCGGACGACCAGACCTGGCTCGACAGCGCACCGGTTCCCGGCCGCAACGACTTCCCTCTCCTTTACAACGACGCTCACACGCCCAAGGCTGCCCGCGCGGCCATCATGGACTTTTAGTCACTGCGGGCCGTCCTGGCCGCTTGCGGGGGCGGCGGAAACACCGTAGCGAAGGCGGGTGACAGCTGACGTCGAGCGCGCGATCCTTACGGTGTTCCGCATGGAATCCGCGCGGCTGATCGCCGGGCTGACACGCATGACGCGCGACGTGGGGCTGGCCGAAGAGTTGGCGCAAGACGCGCTGGTGCTCGCGCTTACGCACTGGCCCAACACCGGCGTGCCGGACAACCCGGGCGCTTGGTTGATGGCCACGGGCAAGCGCCGCGCCATCGACGAGCTGCGCCGTCACAAACGCCTGACGCAGAAGCACGAGCAGCTGGGCCACGAGCTGGAGGCTGACGCGGTTTCGGATCGCCAGCGCCTGGCGGAGCGCTTGGACGAGAAGCTGGACGACCAAGTCGGTGACGACTTGCTGCGGCTGCTTTTCATCGCGTGCCACCCGGTTCTGTCGATGGAGGCGCGCGCGGCGCTCACCTTGCGCCTGCTGGGTGGCCTGACCACTGACGAGATTGCGCGGGCGTTCTTGGTGCCGGAGCCGACCATCGCGCAGCGCATCGTGCGCGCGAAGCGCACGTTGGCCCAGAGCGAGGTCATTTACGAGCTGCCAGGCGGTCCGGGCTTGGGTGAACGCCTGGCCGCGGTGCTAGGCGTGATCTACTTGATCTTCAACGAAGGTTACTCGGCCACCGCCGGCGACGACTTGATGCGTCCGGCGCTGTGCGATGACGCCCTGCGGCTGGGCCGCATGTTGGTGGAGCTCGCGCCAAGCGAGCCCGAGGTACACGGGCTCGTCGCGTTGATGGAGCTGCAGGCGTCACGCGCAGCGGCGCGCGTTACTGCCACGGGTGAAGCCGTCTTGCTGCTGGAGCAGAACCGCGGTCGTTGGGATCAACTGCTGATTCGGCGCGGGCTCGCGGCGCTCGAGCGAGCCCAATCGCTCCAGGGGGGCCAAGGCTCCTACGTGCTCCAGGCAGCCATCGCGGCCTGCCACGCGCGGGCGCCCGCGGCGGAACTCACCGACTGGCCGCGCATCGCGCTGCTCTACGCCGTGCTGGCACAGCTGACTCAATCGCCCATAGTGGAGCTGAACCGGGCCGTTGCAGTGGCAATGGCCGAAGGCCCCGCCTCGGGCCTATACATCGTCGATGCGCTGACATCGGAACCGGCCCTGGAAAACTATCACCTGCTACCCAGCGTCCGCGGTGATCTGCTGGAAAAATTGGGGCGAAAGGTCGAGGCGGCTGCGGAGTTCCAGCGCGCCGCGTCTTTGACCCGGAACGCTCGCGAACGCGCGGTGCTGCTCGGACGCGCAGCCGCCTGTCAAAGTTGACCGAGTAACCCGAGGTAGACACTGTCCCGGGTCGAGGCATGCGGGCACCCGTACTTCCGACTGGCCGGTTCGCAAATGCACGAAAAGTCTGGTCGGCGAAGTGCTGAGGGTTAGAATCCGCGAGCCGATTTTGGCGACATGGTAACGCGGCTCCTTATCCTCTCAGGCATCGCCTTCGTTCTTGCGAGCTGCACCGTGCTGCTCGAAGTCGACGGCCAACAGTGCACGAAGGACGACGACTGCGTAGCGCTCGGCGCCGCCTTCGCCGGCTCAGTGTGCGAGCGCAACCTTTGCGTCAGACCTACGGAGACGAGCGGCGGCAAAGCTGGCGGCACGAGCATGCCGGATGATCCGCTCGTTTGTACGCTCAGCGAGCCCAGCACCGCGCCGACGGTGAAGTACACCTTCGCGCCGGTGTTCGCGCCCGACTCCGCGCCCGCGGAGCCCCACCCGTTTACTATCAAGGCCTGCGGCCAGTTCGACTTCGAGTGCCAGAACCCGGTGTTCGGGCCTATTGCTGTCAATGCCGGCGAACCGCAAGACTTCGAGCTCACGCCCGGCTTCCAGGGCTACTTCGAGATCAAGAACCCCGACACGCTCGACGGGCTGTTCTTCTTGGGTCGTCCCGTGAATGAGGACACCCTGGGCTGGGCCGTCACGCTGCCGTCGCCCCAAGTCGTCGCCGGGCTCGCCCTGGTAACGGGCGAGAAGATTGACCCTGAGCTGGGCATCATTTTGGCGGTATCGCGTGACTGTGCCGGCGGCCTGCTCGAGCACGTGACGTTCGCCAACAGCAAGGGCGGGCTCGGCTACTACTTCGTGATGAACCTACCTAACACCGCACTGACCAAGACGGGTCCGCAAGCCGCTGCGGGTTTCGCCAACGTGGAAATCAGCACGACGGTGCTCAGCGGTGTGCACACTTCAGGCAAGCCGCTCGGCCCCACGTCGGTGCGGGTGAAGCCCCGGACCCTCTCATTCGCGGAGATATGGCCGTGAATAGCGGGCTGTTGGGGCCCAAGCCGTCGCCCACGCTGGGCCGCTACCGTCTGC
The DNA here is from genome assembly GCA_043752365.1 of Myxococcales bacterium. GTDB lineage: Bacteria > Myxococcota_A > Polyangia > Polyangiales > Polyangiaceae > PMG-095. The sequence continues at coordinate 20,182 of JAYUYU010000155.1, forward strand.
TGTTGGAGCTAGGCCATGGCGGCATGGCGCACGTCTACCTGGCGCTAGTCAGCGGCCTGGCGGGCTTCAGCAAGCTGGTAGTGCTGAAGGTCATGCGCGACGAGCTGCGCGAGCACCCGGCCTCGCTCAGCATGTTTTTGGGCGAGGCGCGCTTGGCGGCGCGCATGAACCACCCCAACGTAGTGCAAACCTCGGAGGTCGGCGAAGACACCGGCCGCTACTTCATTTGCATGGAGTACCTGGAGGGGCAGACGCTGAGCCGGCTGCTGAAGAAGACCATCGACGTGGCACTGCCACTCGGCGCGCGCCTCGAGATCATGTGCCAAATGCTGGACGGCCTGTCGTACCTGCACGGCTTCAGTGATTTGGACGGCACACCGCTAGGCCTAGTGCACCGCGACATCAGCCCCAACAACGTGTTCGTCACCTTCGAAGGCAGTGTGAAGGTGCTCGACTTCGGCGTGGCAAAGGCTGCCGGCATCAGCCACGTCACCGAAGCCGGCACCTTCAAGGGCAAGCTGGGCTACGCGGCGCCGGAGCAAATCATCGGCCGCAGTGATCAACGCTCGGACGTGTTCGCCGCCGGTGTGCTGTTTTGGGAAATCTTGACCTACCGGCGCCTGACGCAAGACCGCACGCAGACTGAGATCGTTCAAGGCCGCATCGGCGGCGCCGAGTCTGAGCTGATGCTGGCCAAGGGCAGCGACGTCCCGCCCAAGCTGATGGAAATCTGCTCGAAAGCGGCCTCCAAAGCGCCGGAAGACCGCTACCCCACGGCCAGCGCCATGCAGAGCGAGATTCGCCGCTATATCTCCGAGCACTCCTTGGAGTTCCCCAACGAAAAGCTGCGCGACTTGCTGCATCGCACGTTCGAGACCGAACGCGGCGAGATGCGGCGCACGATCGATCAGCGAATGAAGCGGGCGCAGCTGGAGGACGAGCACCCTTCCGAGGTCAGCAAGGCCCCGTTCGTGCCGAACGCCGCGGCTGTCTTTGGGGGCACGTCCAGCGGCACCAGCCCCGCCCATGCCACGCCGCTGGCACGTGGCAAGCTGGTCGCCGCCGCGGCTGCGGTGGCGCTGCTGGCAGGCGGTGCAGGCGCTTTCATGATGCGCCCCAGCGCAACCAAAGAGCTTACCAGCGCGGCCGCTTCGGCAACGCAACCTACCGGCGCCAACCCAGCCGGCCCCGTCACGCCCAGCGTGGCATTGGTCAAGCTGCAGCTTTCGGCGACGCCTGCCGAAGCCGAGCTGGTGCTCGACGGCGCCAAGCTCGAGGGCAATCCTTTTTCGGGTCAGCTACCGAAGGACGCCGCGCTGCATCGCCTGGAAGTTCGCGCCCCCGGGCGCAAGGGCGAGGCGCGCATGGTGCGGCTCGATGCCGATCTGACGCTGCATATCGAGCTCGGTTTTGCGAGCGCCCCCAGCGGGAACCCCGCCAAAGTTCCCGGTAGGCGCGACCCTTCGGGCACGCCAGGCGCGGCCTCGGACGACTTCGTTCACAAACCGCGTGACGCCAAAGTAGCGCGGCCTATCGACAACTCCGACCCCTACGGCCCCTAAGTCATGAACCTGCACAACTCACGTAGCGCGCTACTGCTATTTTGCTTTGCGCTGGCCGGATTGACGCCGCTCGCTTTGCACGCGCAAAGCGCAGAGGGTGCCGTCAGCGCCGAAAACAACGAGGTCGATCAGGCCCGCAAGCACTTTGGCCAGGGCTTGAAGCTGTACAAAGACGGCAATTTCGACGCCGCGTTGATTCAGTTCGAGCGCGCGTACGCCATGAAGTCCAACTTCAAAGTGCTGTACAACATTGCGCAGTGCTACTTCGAGCTGCACCAGTACGTCGAGGCGCGCGACACCTTGGCGCACTACCTGCAAGACGGCGCAGGTGCGATTGAAGCCGAACGGCAGGTCAAGGTCGAGAGTGACTTGACCGAGCTCGGGCGCCGCATCGCGCACCTCACGATCAACGTCAATGTCACGGGCGCCACGGTGTTCGTCGATGGCAAGAAGGCAGGCGTCACTCCGCTCGGCATCGCTATCGACGTGAACGAGGGTCAGCGCACCATTTCGATCGAGACCACGGACCGCGGCAGCAAGCAGCGTATCGTGCGCTTGGCCGGCGGCGAATCCCAAACCGTCACGCTCGATTTCAACGAGCCGGCGCCGGCTCAGTCCGCCTCGACACCCAGCCGCCTGCCCGATAGCTCACGCCGTCGCGACTCACGCGGGCTCGGCGCCGGCTTCTGGCTGACCGGCGGCGCCGCTCTAGCGCTGGGTGCGGGCGCTGGCGTCACCGGCTACCTGGCGCTCAAAGCTCGAGACGATCACGACCAGGACCTAAAGCGCTTCGGCGTGACTGCGGACGAGCTCGACGAGTCCCAAAAGCGGGCCCGGACTTTCGCGCTCACTACCGACATCTTGGCGGGCAGCGCGATCGTGTGCGCCGGCGTCGCCACCGTACTTTTGGTGGTTCACGACTCCGGCGGTGAGCAAGTCGGCCTGGGCGTGGGCCCTGGCAACGTCACGCTGCGCGGCCGCTTCTGAAGTTCCGTCAGTCGGGTTCGCCGGCCAGTGTTTGCGGGCTCAAATCGCCGCGAATCGAGCGCTTGAGCTCGTCGAGCAGCTGCGTCTCACTGCGCAGCGCGCCCTGACGCGGTTCGGGTCGCTGCGACAAGGCTTGCACGAGCGGCGCCCGAACCGCCTCCGGCAGCAGGCTTTCGAGGTATTCCAGCGCCGTGCCGCGCAGCCGGCGATCGTCCGTCTTGAGCCCTTGCCGCACCAGCTCTACCGAGCCGCGCGTCGTCGCCAACGCCAGCAGCGCGAACACGTGGTCGCTCGCCTGCTGCGACAGCGGTCCGCGCTCGACCTCGGCAAGTGCCAAGCTGAACAAGTCTTTGGCCTCCGGTAATAGCGCCCGTTCGTCGCGCGTGACCTCGAACAGCGCCAACGCGGCGCGGTAGCGCACTTCTAGGGGGTCCGCCGACAGCGCGCGCGTCAGCGCCGAAGCGACGCGAGTTCCGCGCAGCGCGCGCAGCACGTGTGGGACGCGACGCCGCACCGGCAGCGGCTGGCGAGCGCTCAGCATGACGTCCGCCAGCAGGCCCACCACGTCGGGACCCATGGCGCGGAGCGCCGTCAACGCCGGCTTTGCCAGCTGTTCACTGGCCAAGTGCGGCACCGCGAACGCTGCCAGCCGCGCGTCCAGCTCGGGGCGCAACATCAAAGCGCGAATTGCGTCCAAATCGCCGCCCAGCAGCACGCGCACGTCCTCCAAAATTTGGCGGCTTTCGGGGGCGTCCGCGACGTCGTGACCCACGGACAGTGGGCTCAGCTTCAGCGCCCGCTCCGCTCGCCCGCGCTCGATTTGTACGCGCAACTGCTCGCGATCGATGCCTAGCGAGCTCGCCGACAGGGTGAGCCGCGCGGCCGGGTCCTCGATCTCGACGGCTTCGACGCTGACGGTGCCGGCGCGTAAGCTGGCCTCTAGCTCGCTCACGTAACCTTGCCGCGCGCGCAGCGCCAACAGCAGCCCGAGCGCGAACGCGAATGTCGCCAGTAGAAGTGGCACACGCTGCACGAGCCAGGGGCTCCCGAGCGAGATCAACAAGATCAACAGGCTGGCGCAGGCGTCGCCTGCCTTGTCGAACACGACGTCAATCAACGATTTAGTCGCGCGCTTGGTGGCGGATGCCAGCGGCGTGAACAGCGGCTCGAAGGCGGAGCGAAACAGTGACGGGCCCAGCGACAGATCGGCGCCGCGCAGCGCGCTCAAGCTGAGGAACGATGGCGAAAGCGAGGAAATGGCTCCCAGCGCCACGCCCAGGCAGGGCGCGATGGCCAATGTGCCTCCGAGCCCGATGCTGTCGAACAGCCGGCGGGCCACGAAAGCCTGCAGCACGAAACTGAGCAACGACGCGCCCGTGTACAGTAACGCAAAGAACCGCACCAACGTCTCGGCGCTATCGAAACGCGCCACCGCGGCTTGTTTCAGGGCAAAATCCGCGAAAGCCGAGGCCGCCGCCATGCTGGTGACCAGCAGCGCTAGTGTCCACAGGTAGCCCGTGAAACGCACCGGCTCTTGAACGCGGCTAGCGGGGCTAGGCGCCAGGCGTTGAGTCGCCGCCAACCGCCAGCTGCTGAAGGCCGCCAGCAGGCACAGGCCGGCGACCAGCGGCAAGGCGCTGCGCGCGTTCAGCAAGTGCGCCACGCGTTCCATGGCCAACCCGCCGACCAGGCCGCCCAGCGTTGCGCTTGCAGTGATTCGCCCAATCAAGTGCTTGAGCCCGTGTGGATCGAAGCGCTCGTTCACCACCGACCAGAAGGCGCTGACCAGCAGCGCGCCACCGATAGAGACATGCAGGTAGACGAGCAACGCGATCGCTCTGGGCAACTGGGGCAACAACGCCCACTCGAGCAGCGACAGTGCCGCGCTCGTCACGAAAAGAATCGGCGTCAGCTTGTCGGGACCGAAGCGTGTCATCAGCCGGGCCACCAACAGCACGAGAGGAATCGCCGCCAATGCCGAGCCCAACATCACCTTCGGCAGGTCCGCCACCGAATAGGTGGAAAGGAACAACCCCTCACGCAACGATTTCCCGGCAACTTGGTGGGCAATCGCCAGCGCGGCCGTCAGCATCGCCCGCCGAACTGCGCGCGTCTCGCGGCCTGTGCTGTCCACCCGGGCTTGTTTACCCCGGCCGCGTCGCCCGCCGCAACGGCAGCTTCACGACATGGCCGCTGAAAGCGGCTCGGCCGCTGGAGGCTTGCGCGAGCGCCCCAGCCATTCGCGAAAACTCTCGAGGTAAAGGTAGAAGACGGGCGTCACGTACAGCGTGAGCAGCTGCGAGAACAAGAGCCCGCCCACCACCGAAAGGCCGAGCGGTTGGCGGGATTCGGCGCCCGCACCGATGCCCAGAGCTATCGGCAGCGTGCCGAGCAGGGCCGCCATGGTCGTCATCATGATCGGGCGAAAGCGCACCAGGCAGGCCTCGGTGATGGCGCTCTCGGCGCTGACGCTCGGGTCTTTGCGCGCGTCGATCGCGAAGTCGACCATCATGATGCCGTTCTTCTTCACCAAACCTACGAGCAAAATGACACCAACGAAGGCATAGACGTTGAGGTCGACGCCGAACAGCATGAGCGTGACCACGGCGCCGAAGCCAGCGAATGGCAATGCCGACAAGATGGTCAGCGGATGAATCAAGCTTTCGTACAGCACGCCCAGCACCAAGTAGATGACCAAGACGGCGATTAACAGCAATGAGCCGAGGCCGCTTAGCGACGACTGAAACGCCTCGGCGGAGCCTTGGAAACGCGCGCTAATGCGAGCCGGAAGCGCGCGCGCCGCGCCCTCGGCCACCGCCACGGCCTCGCTCAACGCATACCCAGGCCGTACGTTGAACGACACCGTCGCGGCCGGCAGTTGACCGGCGTGGCTGACAGTGAGCGGCCCCACGCCCTGCTCGATCTTGGCCACCGACGTGAGCGGCACCAGCGCGCCCGTGTCCGAGCGCACGTAGAGGCCGCCGAGCGAAGCAGGCTCGCGCTGCGTACGCGGGTCGAGCTCCAGAATGACTTGGTAGGTGTTGCTACTGGAAAAAATGCTGGAAACTTGGCGCGAACCGTACGCGCTGTACAAAGTTTCCTCGATGCGCGCCACGCTGACGCCAAGCTCGGCCGCGCGCTGCCGGTCGATCTTTACGTCGACCTGCGGGTTGTTCAGCTGCACGTCCGTGGTGACGTCTTTCAAAATGGCAGATTGAGCCAGCGTTTGCGCCAGCTTGGGTGTTTGCTCGTAGAGCAGAGCGGTGTCGGTGCTTTGCAGGGTGAGCTGGTACTCGCTCTTGGTTTGCCGACCGCCCAAGCGAATGGGTGGCGGCACTTGCACGAACGCCCGCATGCCAGGCACCCGGTTCATTTGCTTCGACAGCTCGCCGGCGATTTGCTCCGCGCTGTGCTGGCGTTCGGCGCGCGGTCGCAAGCGCAGGAACATGCCGCCTTGATTGGTACCGCCCCGCCCCTGCCGCGCGCCGACGCTAGACATGAAGGCCTCGACGTCCGGATGACTGCGCGCAACCTCCGCGACTTCCAGCTGACGTTGGGCGACTGCTTCGAACGAAATGCCTTGCACGGCTTCGGTGGCAATTTGGAGCTGGTCGGTGTCCTCGGTCGGTAAAAAGCCCTGCGGCATGCGCATGAACAGCACGATCGTAAGCGCCAGAATCATGAATGAAAACAGCAGGGTGAGCCGGCGATAGCCCAACACCCGAGCCAAGCTTCTGCGGTACAGCTCGAGCATGCCGTCAAAGCCGCGCTCGATCGCCCGGTACAGCCGCCCCTGCTGCTCGGCTTCGAGGTGCGGCTTCAGCATGCGCGCGGCCATCATCGGCGTGAGCGTCAGCGACACGAAGGCCGACACCAAAATCGACACCGCGATGGTTACCGCAAACTCTTTGAACAGGCTGCCCAGGATGCCACCCAGGAACAGGAACGGCACGAACACGGCGACCAACGAGATCGTCATCGAGACGATGGTGAAGCCAATTTCGCGCGTCGCGTCGAGGGCCGCCTGCATGGGCGACTTGCCCATTTCGATGTGCCGAACGACACTTTCGAGCACCACGATGGCGTCGTCGACCACGAAGCCAACGCTCAACGTGATGGCCATCAGGGATAGGTTGTTGAGCGAGAAGCCAAGCTGATCCATCACCGCAAACGTGGCCAGCATCGCCAGCGGAATCGACAGGCTCGGGATGATGGTGGCGCTCAAGCGGCGCAAGAACAGGAAAATGACCAGCACCACCAGCGCCAACGTGAGCAACAGCGTGAGTTCGACGTCGTGCACCGAGGCCTTGACGGTCAGCGAGCGGTCGAAAATCACGTCCAGGTCTACTGAACCGGGAATTTCCTTACGAAAGGCCGGCAGAAGCCCCATAATCTCGCCTACCACCTGCACCGTATTGGCGCCCGGTTGCTTCTGGATGGCCAGCACCACCGCGCGCGGCATGCCGCCCGGGCCGCCACGCCAGGCCGCCGTTTTGTCGTTCTCGACGCTGTCGAGCACGCGACCGACGTCCTTGATGCGCACCGCAGCGCCGTTGCGGTAGGCGACGACCACGTCTTCGTAGGCGCGCGCATTTTCGAGTTGGCCGTTGACCTCGATGGCAAAGGCGGTGCGAGGACCGTACAGCGCACCGGTCGGCAGGTTGACGTTGGCGCCCTGAATCGAAGTCGCGACGTCGTCGAGCCCAATGCCGAGCGTGGAGAGCTTTTGTGGATCCGCCTGGACGCGCACGGCGTACTTTTGCGAGCCCATCACGTTGACCTGCGCCACACCGCGCGTCTGCGAAATCATCTGCGCCAGGCGCGTCTCGGCGTATTCGTTCACCACGTACAGGGGCAGCACGCTGGAGCTGAGCGACAGCAGCAAGACAGGCTGGTCGGCGGGGTTGACCTTGCGGTAGCTGGGGGCCGACGGCATATCGCGCGGCATGCGTGGTGCGGCGCGCGAGATGGCCGCTTGCACGTCTTGCGCCGCCGAGTCGAGATTGCGCCGCAAGTCGAACTGCAGCGTCACACTGCTCGAGCCCAGCGAGCTCTCCGAGCTCATGCTGGCCATGCCGTCGATGGCTGAAAACTCGCGCTCGAGCGGGGTCGCGACCGAGGATGCCATGGTCTCGGCGCTGGCGCCGGGCAGCGAGGCGCTGACCTGAATGGTCGGAAAATCAACGTCGGGCAGCGCCGCAACCGGCAGCCGCACGTAGGCCATCAGCCCGAAGAGCAAGATCGCGACCATTACCAGGCTGGTCGCGATTGGCCGCTTGATGAACGGCTCGGAAATGCTCATAGCCCCTCGGGCCGTTTGCTCTCGGCCCTGACGCTGGCGTTCGGCTTGGCTGTCGCCGCCGTCTTGGTGACCTTGGTGCCTTTGCGCAGGCGCAGCTGGCCATCGGTGACGACCTGCTCGCCCGGTTGCAGCCCGGAGCGAATCAAGGCTTGGGTTGCGGTAGTGCGCAGGACCTCCACCGGGCGAGGCTCCGCACGGCCGTCGGCACCCACCACGAACACGAAGGTACCCGCTTGTGAACGCGAAAGAGCCGGCTCGGGCACGACCGTCGCTTGGCGATCGACCCCGAGCAACAGCGTCACGTCGACGGACGCGCCCGGCCACAGCTCCTGCTGGGTATTCGGGTAGGTCGCCTTCAAGGTGACGGTGCCGGTCGACACGTCTACCGTGTTGTCGAGGAAGGTAACGGGCGCTTCGATGGCCTGAGCGCCGTCGCCGCGCGGCGTGACGCGCACGCTCAGCGCCGCTTGGCTCAAGCGCTCGCGCACGGCCCCTACGTAGTCTTGCGCGACCGAGAAGCGCACGAAAACCGGCGAAAGGCTGCGAATGACGACCAAAGGCTGGGCGTCCGTCGCCTTCACGACGTTACCCGCGTACACCAAAAGACTGCCGGTTCGGCCGTCGATGGGCGACGTGATGCGCGTGAACGCCACGTTCAAGCTGGCGCTTTGAATCTGCGCTTGCCCCAGCTTGACGCTGGCCGCGCTGGAGCGAGCCTCGGCTTCGGCCTTGGCGACCTCTTGCTGGCTGGCCACGCCTTGCAGCTGCAAGCGAGCTGCACGGTCGGCTTCGATGAACGCCTGATCGGCTACCGCCCTGCTGCGCAACAGCTCCGCCTCCGCTCCGGCCAGCGATGCGCTGTAGGGACGCGTGTCGACGCTGAACAGCAGGTCGCCGCGCTTGACCAGGTCACCCTCGCGAAAGTGAACCAGGGTGATCAAGCCCTGCACCTGCGCACGCACGCCGACCGTGCTGCTCGCCTCGACGACCCCGTACGCTTGCACCTCGCGCGCGACATCGGCCAGCCGCACCTCGGCTAAAGTGACCGGGACGGGCTCTTCGGCTTTGCCGGCCTTGGAGCCACCTTCGCAACCCAAGGCTGCTCCGGCTAGCAGCAGCGCGGCTCGCGCGCGCAACGGGCGGCTACAGAAAAAACCCAGCTTTACCTGCATGACGTACCGCGCCGCGCTTTCATGAACCTGCGCGCGATTGTGTCAGATTGTGTAGGCGCGCCGCCAGCCCAGGCATCCTTGTGGCCTGCCACGCAACGGCCGGCATTCACCCACCAGCGACGCTTGAGCTACGCTGCGTTTTGCCTCTCTAGCCTGCCCGCTAGCCAGCCCCCGACCACCAGCTGCAGCGGATGGTAGATCATGATTGGCAGCAAAATGATGGCCAAGCTCGGGTGAGCGCCGAAAATTAGCCGCGCCATCGGGACTCCCGACGCTAGGCTTTTCTGGGAGCCACAAAACAGCGCTGCGATGCGCTCGGCCCGCTCGAGAGCCACGGCGCGCCCCGCAAACCAGGTGAGCCCCAGCGCGACAGCGAGCAGCAGCGCCGACACGGCCGCAGACACGGCTAGCGCCGTAAGCCCGCTACGCCACACGCCGCCCTTCACGGAATCGCAAAACGACGTGTAAACCAGCAGCAGGATCGTGAGCCGATCCACGACGTTGAGGCGCTTCTCGTTAGAGGTCGCCCAGCGCCCCAAGAGCGGCCGCGTCGCTTGGCCAATCACCAGCGGCAGCACCAACCACAGCAGCAAGTCCAGAACTACCGAGCCGAACGGCAACGCATGCTCCGCAGTGCCCAAAACCAGGCTCAGCCACAGCGGCGTAAGGACCACGCCCAGCAGGCTCGACAAGGTCGCGTTGAACACGGCCACCGCCACATTGCCGCGCGCGGCTGCCGTGAGCGCCACCGACGACGAGACCGTCGAGGGCAGCGCACACAGAAAGAACAACCCGGTGCTCAGCTCCGGGCCCAACCGAACTCGGAACGCCGCCAACAGCGCCAGACCAAGCAGCGGAAACAACGCAAACGTGGAGCCTTGCACCAGCAAGTGGACGCGCCATTGACGCGTGCCGGCGGCCAAGGCTTCGAACGACAGCATCAGCCCGTGCAGAAAAAAGATCAGCGACACGCCGAGCTTGTTGACAAGCTCTGGGTGCAAACTGCCACCCTTTGCCCCCGGGTCCGGAAACAGCCAGGCCAACGCCACCGCGGCGCCCATGCCAGGCAAGAACCAATCGGCGTTTTTCTTCACCGCTTTTCGCGCTCCTAGCGCGAAAGCGCCGCGCGAGCCCGACAAAGCTTTGCTAGCCTCGCGCGACGGATGGATCGGCCGCTATATTTGGGCATCGATTTGGGGACGACGAACTCGGCGGCGAGCGTCTTCGATGGCGAACAATTGACCAGCGTGCGCACGGCCAGCGGCGAGACTTTGACGCCCAGCGTGGTGCGCATCGACGCCAAGGGCGCACTCAGCGTCGGCGCACGCGCGCGCCGCTTTCTGCAGAAGGATCCGGAAAACACCCGCGGCGAGTTCAAGCGCTTGATGGGTTCGCAAAACCAGTGCCGCTTCGCCGCCGCCAACCTGCTGAAGGCTCCTGAAGAGCTAGCAGCGCAGGTGCTGCTGTCGCTGCGAAAAGACGTTGAAGCTCAGCTTGGCGTGCAGCCCGAGCAAGCGGTAATCGCCGTGCCGGCGCTGTTCGAGCTGCCGCAAATCAAGGCCACCAGCGAGGCCGCGCGCCTGGCCGGCTTCGCGCGCATCGAGACCATTCAGGAGCCGGTCGCGTCCGCGCTGGCCTCCGGGTGGAACGCCGACGAGGCGCGGGGGCAATGGCTGGTGTACGACCTGGGCGGCGGAACCTTCGATGTCTCGCTGCTCGAAACCCAAGAGGGCCTGTTGCGCGTGGTCGGCCACGACGGCGACAATTTCTTGGGCGGGCGCGACTTCGATTTGGCCGTGGTCGACTGGCTGATCGAGAAGCTGCGCCCGCAGGGCATCCAGCTCGAGCGCGGCAACCCTCTGCATGCTAGCGCCATCGCCAAGCTCAAAGCTCACGCAGAAGAAGCCAAAATCGAGCTCTCCCGCGCAGACTCGGCGACGCTTTGTCTCGAGGATTTGGCGGTGGGCGGCGAGACTTTGGACGCTGTCGAGCAAGCCGTGACCGCCGAGGATCTGGCGCTCATTACCGCGCCTTTGATCGACCGCTCGGTGCGGGTTTGCGAGCGCTTGCTGAAACAGTACGGCGTGCGCACGTTGGAGCGCATCGTGCTCGTGGGTGGTCCCACGTTGATGCCGCCCCTGCGCAAGCGCCTCGAGCAGGCCTTCGGCGCGCCGTTCGGCAGCGGGCTCGATCCCATGTTACTCGTGGCGCAGGGCGCCGCCCTGTTCGCGGCGAGCGCCGCCCTGGAGGCGCGTCCCAAGACGGCCAGCGTCAAGGCTCATTCGGGGCCGCGGCTGTGGTTGCAGTATCCGGCCATGACGCCCGACACGTCGCCGTTCGTCGTGGGGCGCTCGCTGGAAGCAGCTGACCAGGTCAAGGCCGTCCGCTTCGAGCGCCTGGACGGCGAGTGGGCTAGCGATTGGTTACCGCTGGAAGCCGACGCCACTTTTTCCGGCATGCTCTCGCTCAAACGGCGCAGCGCCGGCCGTTTCAAGGTAGAAGCGCAGCTTGCGGACGGCCAAGTGAAGCCCGCCGAACCGCCAGAAATTGCGGTCATGCACGGCGTCGCGCTCGGCGAGCCACCGTTGGCGCGCACCATCGGGGTCGCGCTTTCCAGCAACGGCGTCGCCGTCTATTTCGAGCGCGGTTCGCCGCTGCCGATGCGCAAGACCTTCACCCATCGCACGGTGCAGGCCGTTACCACCTCGGCCACTGATTTTGCGCTGCGTGTGCCGGTCGTCCAAGGTGATTTTCCATTCGCGCATCTGTGTCGGCTCGTTGGTGTGATCGAGATCCCCGCTTCCGCGTTGAAAGAGACGTTGCCCGTGGGCTCGCCCATCGAGCTCACGCTGGAGGTCGATCGCGGAGGTGCCTTGAGCGTGAAGGCGTTCTTGCCCAATCAAGACCTGGTCTTCGACCGGGTCGAGCACCTGGTCGCGCCCGCCACCTCACCGGAACAAATGGTCGAGCTGGCGCGCCAACTGCAGGAACGAGCGGCCGCGCTGCGCGCCAGCGGCTTCCGCAACGGGCAACGCTCGACCTTGACCGCGCTCGCCGACTTCGACAGCAGCATGGCGTCGCTTCAGCAAGACATTCGGGCGGCGCGCGGCGGCGAGCAGGACGCGGCCGAAAAAGCCCGTCGGGCGCTGATCGAATGCGACGGCTTGCTCGGTGACTTGGAGGCCGCAGGCGCCTGGCCGGAGCTGACCGCCCGCGTGCACGAAGAGCACAGCCAGACCGCGTACTGGCTGCAGCAGCAGCCTGGCATGGACGTCGAGAGGGCGTCCCTGGCACAGTGCATGGATCAGATTCAGCGCGCCTTGCGGGCAAAAAACCTTCGCGAAATCGAGCGCCAGCTCGCGAGCATGCGGCGGATTCGCTCGACGGCCTACCTGCGCCACCCCGAGGCTTGGACCTGGGAGCTCGACGCTTGCGCCGCGCGCGTCAGCGACTCGAGCGATCCTGCGCGCGCCCAGACGCTGATCAGCAAGGCGCGCAAGGCGGAGCAGAAGGGCGACCGCGCCGAGCTCGAGCGCAACGTGCGAGAGCTGTGGCGCCTGCTCCCGAGCGACGACGACGAGCGCGCCCTCGGGTTCAACTCAGGCGTGCGATGACGCGGGACGAGCTGGAAAACAATCCGTTTTTAGTGCTCGGCATCACGCCGACCGCATCGCGCATGGAAGTGGAACGAGCGGGCCAAAAACTGTTGGCGCAGGTCGCCATCGGGGCCGCTTCGGCTCTCACGTACACGACGCGTTTTGGTCCGCGACCTCGCGACGAAGCCTTGGTGCGCCAGGCGCTTGCCAGCCTGCGCGATCCTCAGCAGCGCGTTATTGCGGAACTTTGGGCCGAAGTTTCGGACGAGGTCGCACCGCCCGAGCCGCTGCCGGCCTGGAGCCAGGCGCCCGCGAGCATTGGCTGGAGGGGCCCATGGGAGGAGTAGGGGTCCTCATCGTCATCGTGATCATTCGTGTCGTGCTTTCGTATCAGGGCCAGCAACCGAGCACGTGGCTGACGGTGCGTCCGTCGTTCCTGGCGGCGGCGCTGCGGTTTGCCCTGCTGATCGGCGCGTACGGGGTGTGGGCCAACGGCGGCCCCACGTGGCTGATTGGTTTGCTGCTGCTAGCAGCCGTGCCCAACCTTTTAATCCAGGGGCTGGTGATTTCGAGCGGCATACCGGGCCTGGCGTTCGCACTGACGCGCGCTCTCCGCCCGCCCGGCGTGGGCACCGAGAACTATTCGGCTGCAGTCCTCAACGAGCTTCGAGCACGCCTGCGCTGGGGCTGGCTGCTCGATGACGAACGACTCCTGCGCCTTTCACGCCCGCTGCGGCGTGGCGACCGAATCGACGCTGCGCGCGGCGCTACCGTGGCCGTAAGGGCCACGCTGGACGCGCTCAAGGGGGACTTCGAGCACGCTCGTCCGTTGTTCGCGCTCGCTATGGAGATGCGGCATTCGCCGCGCAACGTGCGCTGCTATTGCCAGGCTTGGCTGCTGGCTGACGCCGCAAAGCGCGCCGACTACGTCGAAGTGTTGCGGCTGTCGTGGCGCGGGCCGCGCACGCGGCGGCGTAGGTTCTTACGCGCCTGCGCTGAGCGGCTGCTGCTGCAAGAACTCCATAACCCGGCGCTTTTACTGGCGCTGTGGCTATTCGCGCCCGGGCGGCGCCAAGGCCTCGGACTGCTCCGCTTGGCTCTGAGCCGGCAGTCAGCGGAGCCGTTGCCCAAGCCGGCTGAAAGCCTGGCCGCGGCGCGGGACGTAGCCGCGCACTTGATGGCTCCCGGAGCGTTGGCTTCGCGCGAACGAGTGCGCCAGGCGGCGCAACTTTGGCAAGGTGTGCTGGACCGTGGTGAGCTGCGAAGTTGGGTCGAGTCCCGTGCCCTCGCCATCGACGCCAACATCGACGTGGATGCCACCGCCGCTCGCGTCGAGCGTGCAGTAATCGGAGTGCTGGCAGACCGCTGGCAGGCTGCTCCGCCCAGCCCAGCGGAGGACGAGCCCGATTTGCTGCTTACGGCTATCGACGACGTGCGCTCGCACCTATTCGACGAAGTCGAACAGCTAGTCAGCGAGCTGAACACCGGTGAGCAGCGTAGCAATGGGGAAACCGAACAGCACTTCCGACGCTGGGCCGAGGTGCGTCGTTTGATGTCACGCTACGCTGCGCTATTTCCGAACGACAAGGACCTGTTTTACGACAGCTTCGGCGCGCACGTGCTGAACCACGGCGTGTGGCTGAACAACCGCGAGCTCGCGTACTCTTTCGGGTACGACGTCTTCCGTTTTTTGAGCACTTTTCTCGACAAAGAGCACGAGAGCCAAGCGCTGCTCAAGAGCAACATGAAGATTGCAGCGCGCTCGGCCGCGCAGCAATAGTTACGCCAGCTCGACCAGCAACTGGCCGGCAGCCGAGACCGCCAGCGGATAGGTCTGCAAACTGCAGTCGCCGTTCAAGGCCTTGCCGGTCCTTAAATCGAACTTCAACGAGTGGAGCGGACAGATCAGCGTGCCGTTTCCCAGCAGGCCGTCGGCCAGCGGACCCTGACGGTGTGGGCACTCGGCCTGCGTAGCGAAGACGGCGCCATCGCGGCCGCGAAACACCGCTAGCCGCTGACCAGCGACAGCGAACGTCCGCCCCTCGCCCTCTGGAATTGCGCTCAACGGACCCAAGGTGACCTGCATGGCACGCGTCCTTTCATTGCACGATGGGCAGGTGTGAAGCGAACTGGTTCGGCGTGGCAGGCGTCACGGCCTCCAGCCAAGGATCGCGGTAGGCGTCGACCGAGCTTTGCAGCGCCTGGTCCAAGCGTTCTGCGATGCCTTCGCTGTCGTTGACCACCACGTCACGAACTTTCTCCACCCCCATGCGCTCGACGAAGCCGTAGGTGCGCTCGAGGCACTTGGCGTTTTCACGGTAATACTGGATGAAGCGCCCCGCGATCAGCAGCACTTGCTCGTGACTGTCGACGGTGCACAGCAGGTCGCCTTTGCGGACGCGCGCGCCGGCAGCGCCGCCCACGTAAATTTCCCATCTACCGCCTTCTACGGCCACGGCGCCCACGTCTTTCACCATAGCTTCGGAACAATTACGTGGGCAGCCCGCGGTGGCGAGCTTGAGCTTGCCAGGCGTATCCAAGCCCTGAAAGCGCGCCTCTATCACTTGCGCCAGACCCATGCTGTCACCGAGCCCGTAGCGGCAGTAGTCCGTGCCTATGCAGCTTTTGCACGTGCGGTAGCGCTTGGCGTAGGCAAAGCCCGACGGCATGTCGAGGTCGCGCCAGACATGGGGCAGCTCTTCGCGCGGAATGCCGACCAGGTCGATGCGTTGCCCTCCCGTCAGCTTGACCAGCGGCACGTTGTACTTTTCGGCGACGTCGGCAATCCGCCGCAGCTGGGCCACCGACGTAACGCCACCCGGAATCTGCGGGATCACGCTGAAGGTGGCGTCCTTCTGAATGTTGGCGTGGACCCGGTCGTTGATGAAACGCGCGTCGCGTTCGTCGACGTACTCGCCCGCCCAAATCGTATTCAGCAGCGAAGCGAGCCCGGGTTTGCTACCCGGATCTTCGCGCCCATCGGCCAACGCGTTGAACACCGCCGAGACCGAGCGCAGGCCGAGCTGGCGAATCTTCGCGACCAGCTCGGGCTTCGAGAGCGGCACGCCTG
>JAYUYU010000156.1:0-2752 GCA_043752365.1 Myxococcales bacterium
AATAGATTCGGGCCCACCTTGTCGTCGCCGTGGACGAGCAGGTCCGAAAGGCCATCACTGCCGAAGTCCACGCCGCCCGCGATGCCGTGGCCGAGGTACTTGCCGTCGTCCGAAAATTGATGCATCCAGAGCGGCAGCAAGTCCGGCGTGCGTCCCCCCGCGAACACCATCAAACGACTGTCGCAGCGCACGGCCAAGTCGCCATACCCGTCGCCGTTCATGTCGCCCGCGCGAACGAGGTTGGGTTTCAGGTAGTACTCACACGTCGTGCCCGCCGAGAGCGACGCCTTGATCTTGCCGGTCTGCTTGGTGCCGCCGGCCACGAAATGCACGCGACCTTCGTTCGCGTCCAAAATGAAGAGGTCGGTGTACCCGTCGCCGTCGAAGTCGAGCCCGCCTTCGACGGCGGTGCCGAAGCTCGCCACGGTCGTGCCGGAAGGCGCGCTGATGGTGTGTACCAAGTCGGGGTCCCAGCCGAATGAGGGCATACCGTTCCTCCACTTGCCCTCGGCATTGCCGGAGAAGACGCGGACGAGGCTGATCGGGGTGTCGGTAGTACGGCTGTCGGAGACGGCAAAGTCAGCAAAACCGTCGCCGTCCCAGTCGCCCAGGCCCGCAACGCCATGCGTGCCGTCGAAGTCGCCGGCTAGCTTCACCGTAACGATTTTCTCGAAGTCCTTACTCCCGAGGAGCAGTTCAGCACCGGAGTCGATGCTTCGCAGCGCATCGGCGAAGCCGTCGCCGTTCACATCGCCCACGAACCGCGCGAAGCCGTAGAAACCGATCGGCCCGACAAGGTTGAGGGTGGGTCGCACCGCGCCTCCCGCTGCTGCGTTGCTCGCGGGCGCGAGCGGACCCGGATGCAAGTGGAGGTGAAAGCTCGATTCGCCGTCATAGGACGTCGCAAACAGATCGGAATTCCCGTCGCCATTGAGATCGTCGTTCAGACGGCCCACATTGAGGTAGCGGGCATCGGACCACTCCGAGCAGCGCGTTTCGGTCTCGCAGGCTCGGACGCGCCAGAAGTAGCGGGTGCCCACAGGAGCCTTCTTGGCAACCTCGAGCGCCTTCTCGGGACGGAATCGAAGCTCCTCGATTCCCGTGGCGTCGACCTCCGGGCTCTCGAAGTCGCAGGCCTTCCCGACCTCGCAGGAGTCGTCGACCTGCACTTGGTAGGTCACCGCCCCGCATGAGCCAGCATTTTCGCTCGCTGCGGTCCAGCGGAGTTCGGGCGTGAGGGCGGCGTTGCTCAGCGAGCTACCGGTGTTCTGCCCGATGGGCGGCGACAGGAGCCGCGGCGCCTCGGGCAGCCCGTCATCCTTAGCTTCACAACCATCCGCAGCGCGCCCGTTGCAATCGACAAACCCATCGTCGCAGCTGTCGACGATGCAGGTGGCGTCCGAACAACTGCCGACGCCGTTCTTGGCGCCGCACGCCGTGCCGCACTCGCCACAGTTGTCGGCGTCCGAGCTAAGGTCGACGCACGTGCCGTCGCAGGACGCTTCCGATCGCGCGCAGGCGCCGTCGCCGTCGCCCGCCGCGGACGAAGCGCCGCCCTCGTCGGCAGCACCGCCCCCAGCGGCCTCTCCACCAGCCCCAGCAGGGCCGGACGAAGCGTCGTCGCTGCACGCGCTCATCACCCCCGCTGCCAGCAGAGCCACCGCTACACAGCCAATCCATCGTTCATTTCGCATAGTGAAGGTCTTTCCAAGCGGGTGAAGGCCTCACGCCGGGCGCAGCTCTATCGACCCGTCCGTTGCGGGGCACCGCACCAGGCTCCGTTGCCTTGATGCCTTCCTTCTCGGCCGCTGGTCGCCCGGAGGTGCTTAAAATCGACGGCCACCCCCTCGGTCGTCGAGCCGGCGCGCGCTTTGCAGCGGCTCGCCCGGGTCTTGTGCGAAAGCGAGCACGCTCGCCGTGGCCGTGGCCGACAAGGAAGGAGTCGAGGGTTTCGGAAACCCCAGACCCCGCGCATGTTGACAATTGACAGGAGCAAGCTCGTGGACGCCAGCGAAGATCCCACTCTCCCCAATCTCAGGAATCCGATTTGGCTCGAACTCCGCCTGGGCGAAACCGACTGGTTGTTCGAGCTCGAAGCTGGCGAGGAACGCGCCCTAGTCGTCGGGTCTCATTCAACCGCCGACGTCCAGATTCAACGAGACGGCGTTGCGTCAACGCACTTCCACTTCGAGCGCGCTGGCCAAGCCATCTTGGTGATTCCTGGCTACCGGGCGGTCCTTCGCGTGAATGCATTGCGCGCGCCGGAGCCTGTCGAGCTCACCGAGCACACCATCATCGAATTCTGCGACGTTGCTCTCGAAGCCGTCGTGCATCGCCGCCGACCGCTCCATCGCGCACTTTCAGCACCAGAAGCTAGGGGCGATGGGTCGCCTCCGGGTACCCAGAGTAGAGCCTACTTTGACGGCCTACCGGGCGAGCACGATCCGACGGGCATCGCCGCGCTTGCGGCGCCTCGGCCGGCGTCTTCGATGAGCTTTCGCACGTCGCGCCTCCCCGACGGCCTCATCGAGCCCAGCATTGACGGGGAACATGACGGCGAGTCGCCCCGATTGGGTCCACAGGGCACCGTTATTATCGAAACCTCACAGTTGGACGTGATGGATGCCGTCGGCGTTTTGGACCCGATCTCGGTGGCGCCGCCAGCACAAGTCGTTGCCGATGCGCACCCGGCCGGGCTTCAGCGGCCTCCGATTGCCGGCCCCCTGACGACGACTCGCATCGAAGTCCCACG
>JAYUYU010000157.1:0-16679 GCA_043752365.1 Myxococcales bacterium
CTGTTCGTCAGTTTTCCCGGCGGTCACGTGGCGGTATCGATGACCGGCGCTGGCCTCTCGTGTGCCCACCACCTTCACGGCCACCTCTATGGCTCGCCCCTCGCTGACGGCACGGCTTGCGCCGCGGCCCTCGGCGTTGCCAGCACGGTCGGCTACCTGCGCATGCGCGCGGATAGCCATTGGCTGTCGGACCAGCTCGTCGGCACGTCGCTAGGCTTGTTGTCCGGCTACCTGGTACCGACCCTCCTCTATTATCACCCGTTCTGGGAACGCAGAAAGCCGCCGGTTCAGCAGCGGGACGCTACGCCTTCGGTACCGCGCGTCGCGCTCATGCCATGGCTCGACCAGCAAACCATCGGCGCCGCCTTGTTGGTCGCGAATTGATGGCCGGCAATGTGGTTCGGGCGCGCAAAAATGCGACGGTGCTCGTTCGGGCCACACTTCTGAGGCAGGGGTGGCCGGCGATTGTGACCGTCGACGCCGCTCAAACGCGCGCATTGCACAGGTTTTTGGCCCTTTTGTCGTTCGTGAGTCGTTGCGCGGCGCTTGGCTTGCCGTTTGCACAGGGGCCGGGTCTCGACTGCCTTGTTCCAAGCTGCCGATGAACGCACCCTATAATCAGTGATGGCTACCCATCTTCTTGTCGCGAATCCGACCGCGCAGAGCGGGAAGGCCAAGCAGCGGATCGACGAAGCGCTCGAGCTCATGAAGGACGCGGGCATCGCGGCCGATTTCATTGCCACGTTGCCGGGTGGCAAGACCGTTGGTGCGGTTCAAGCAGCTTTGACGGCGGGTAGCTACGGCGTCGTGATTGCGCTGGGAGGCGACGGAACGTTTCGCGAGGTCGCTGCAGGTCTCTACACGAGTGCGCGGCGCGAGGACGTGGCGCTCGGCATCTTGCCGACTGGCACGGCCAACGACCAGGCCCGGAGCTTCGGCCTTGACCACGACGAGGGGGCGCTCGAGCGCAACATCGAAGTGATTCGCGCGGGCTACGAAACGCGGCTGGACGTGGGCATCTATCGCGCCGGAGACGACAGCGCTCCGGCTGATTATTTTTTCGATTCGTGCGGGTGGGGGCTGTCCGCCCGGGTGCTCGCGCAGCGCAACAAAGATCGCGCCGCCGTCGAGTCGCTCGGACCGCTCAAGGAGTTGTATCGAGACCAAGTCGTGTACGCCGGCGCCTTCCTCAAGAAGTTCCTCGAATCGTACGTGTTCGACGACAAGTTTCGCGTGATCGGCAGCATTGACGGCCAGCGCGTTGAACTAGATGGCCTCACGGATCTGATCGTAAAAAACACTCGCATCTACGCTGGCGCCTGGGTGCTCGACGAGACCGCCCAACACGACGACGGCATCTTCGAGTTCGTGCCCTTCGTCGGAAAGCTAGACTGGGCGTCCAAAGCCATCCGTGATCTCGAGTTCGTCCCGCTCAACGCGGACATACTGGAGGGAATCGGTCTCGAGCACTCCAAGACGCTTCGGGGCTCAATCATGGATTTGACCTTCATCGAACACGAAGGCGGCGCGCCCCTGGCGACTCAGCTCGATGGCGAGGAGTGGCCCGCTCACCACCGCGTCCGGATCGAGGTCGCCAAGCAGGGCATCAGGCTGATCGTTCCTGAACCGACAGCGAGCGCAGGGCCCGCGTAGCCGCAGCCACGCTCTAGCGCGGCAGCGAGCTCTATGGTCCCCAGCGTTACGTTTGGTAGCAGGGTCCTGATTCAGAAGGTAACACCCGCTTGCAAAATGACGTTTGCGAACGGAGTGCACTCCCCACTGCGAATGATCGCCTTCGCGTCGTGCGTCATGCGTTTGAACGCTTCGTGCGATAGTTCGGTGCATCGGGCATCCCCCAGGGCCACGCGAAGCTCGGCCGAAAGCCCCGGGGACCCGACCCCCAGCTCTTCGGCGCAGAACGCCTGCTCGACTCGTAGCTCGAGCAGTACAGCTTGCAGCACGCTCAAAAAGGACGGCACTCCGCAGGTCAAGGCAACGTCGATGCGTCGCACATGACTCGGTATCGGTAGGCCCGCATCGCAGATCACCAGGCGATCGGTATGCCCGAGCTGGCTCACCACGTGAGAGATCTCGCTGTTCAGAATGCCGGCTTTCTTCATGCTCGGCGGTTCGCAAGTTCCGTTCCACGAGCGGAGCCGCAGCCCCTCGCCCTCTCTCATCCCCCAGTGAGCGAGCTCAACCCGGCAGTGCGGCGAATACTGCCTGGTGAACCGCCCTGCCCCACCGGTCCGGCGGTGAGCTAGGCCCTCGCTGCACGTAGACGCAACTTTGCGCGTATGTACCTCGACGCGACTCATTCGGTTCAAAGCAATCGAACCCGATAACACTTCGGCTTTCCGTGCGAAAACGGAGCACCGAAATCGCCCCAGCCGTGTTGCCAAGCCTCGCTGGCGGCAGTACGCCCGACGCGATGTCCGCTCGCGGTCTGTGGGTGCTGGTAATTTTGGCGCAGCTAGTGTTCGCGCGCGTGGCTCGTGCTGACGACGATGACGCCAGTCGAGCAGCCGCAAGGAAGGTTGCCCTGGATGGTATTTCGTCTTTGCAAGCGGGCGATGCAGCTGCCGCGAGTGCCAAGCTCGAGAAGGCTTATCGCGTGCTGCGCGTGCCATCAGTCGGGCTTTGGTCCGCTCGCGCGCTAGCTCGGCGTGGGCTACTGGTAGAAGCGTCGGAACGGTACCTCGAGACCGGACGCCTACCAATTCAAGGTGATCAGCGGGTACAGCAGAATGCCCAACAGGAAGCCGCCAAGGAGCTCGAAGAACTCGCCCCGCGCATTCCTTCCCTGCTGATCAGCGTAGAAGGCGCCGATGGTAACCTCGAGGTGAGCGTCGACTCGCGTCCTATCCCGCCTACGCTGTTGGGCGAAGAGCGACCGACGAATCCGGGGACGCACACCATCATTGCGACGTGGGGCGGCGCGCGCCTGGAAGAGCGAGTCACGTTGGCCGAGCGAGAAAAACGCACGGCGGTCCTGCGCTTCGCGCCAGGAACGGCTGGCCAGCAGCGCACCGCGGCGGCGGAGCCAGCCGTCACTAGTAGCCCCGACGCGCGCGCAACTGGCCGACACGGCGGTCGCAAAACAGTGGCCTACGTGGCGCTGGCTGCGGGCGGGCTCGGCATCGTCGTTGGAGGCGTCTTCGGCGCTATGGCCTTGAACGAGCGCAAGCAGCTCGACGACCAGCCGGACTGCCAGGACGGCCAGTGTCTGCTGTCGGCTGCCGACGAAGTGAGCACGTTGCGAACCATGCGCACCGTCTCCACCGTTGGCTTCATTGCCGGGGGGGCCTTGCTCGCCACCGGCGCGGTGCTGATTTTCACTTGGGGCGATTCTGAAAAACGCGCTGCGGTGCCGCGGAGATTGTTGGGGTTGGGGGTGGCGCCGAGCTCGCTACGCTTATGGGGACAGTTCTAGTCAACTCGCTCAGAAAACGTCGCACAACCCGTACCTCGAGGAAAAAGCAGTGAAACGACCTTGGACTCTGGCGTTGCTCGGAGCGGCACCGCTGCTGGCGTGCCTCGTGCAAGATGTGGAGCTCGTACAGTCCTTCGATCGCCCTGAGGCCGGCAGTGGCGGCGATGGCGATTCGCCTGTAAGCCCGGGTGGTGCAGGCAATCGTGGCGGCAGCGCGCCGAGCAGCGTTGGCGGCGCTGGAGCTGGTAAACCTGGCGCTGCGGGCTCAGGCGATGGCGGCAGCACGGTGGCTACGGCCGGCGCAACGGGCGCGGCGGGCGCGGCGGGCGCGGCGGGCGCGGCGGGCACCGGAGGCTCGCCATCGACCACCATCCCCGTTCTCGACGTCTGCAGCCAGCTCCAAGGGCAGCGGCTTTGCGCCGATTTCGAGAAGCCACTGGCCTCACCAGACTGGCCGCAGGGCTCGAGCTCTCACGTGATGGAGCGCGACGACGCGCCCTCAGGCGGCCACGTCCTAGCGACGCCTTCCGCGCCGATCCGATTGGGAGCTAGCCTGGAGCACCCCTACACCATCAGCATGTGGGTGCGGATCCCCTCGTCGGTGCAGCAGCCCTTGATCTCTCTGAAAACCAGTGACGGCTTCGACACGATAGGCCTCGGCATCGGGCATGGCAGGCTGCGCTGGATTCATAGCGGCGCTCCCGGGGTTTTTGCTCCGTCGAACGAGCTAGTGAGTGTGGAAGTGCCGCCACGTACCTGGGTGTGTGTCGAGGTTCTGGTGGAAACACCCAACACGCTATTCGGCCGCGTCGTCGTGCCGGGTGGCCTCGACCTTTTGCTTCCGGTGCTTGACGTCACGCCCACCGCCGGCAACGACGACGATTGGAACGAGGCGATTGGAACGGTATGGAAAGCCGATGGTGGCCTGTCCATCGGCAACGAAACCGCGGGCATCCTCATCGATGATGTCCTGGTATCGGACCCGAGTACGCTCAGCGTTTGTGACCGATTTCTACAAGCAACCGCCAAGTAAGCCTGCCGGCGCCTCGGTGCGACTGGGTGACCGCGTGCGGCCGTAAGCCGGCCTGCTTGGCGTTGCTCGTCCTACGGCCGTCGCGCGCAGCGTGAGCCAACGTTGTTGAATTGGATGATGTCCTGGTGCGAGCTCCGGCTCGTGGTCATCAGGTAGAAAGCGCCCGCGTCGAAGGTGCCGCCACGTACAGCGCGTTGTGGCGTCACTGTCTTGCTCGAGCAGTCTTGGCAGGTATCCTGGGTGTAAGGCGTCGAAAAGTAGTCTTGCAGGAACTCGGACACACTGCCGGCAAGGTCGGCGTGACCCCACCTGCCGTTGCCTGCGCTGGCTGAGCCGACGCGTGGTATTCCGGCGGCGCCGAGGCAGCTGTTTGGAGGAAAGCAGCCGTGAACAGCGAGCGTCGCGTTGTTGCCGGGGACCGTAGCTCCCCAAGGGTAGAGTCGCTGCTCCGCGCCACCGGCCGCGGCAAAGTTCCACTCGGCCTCCGTCGGTAGCCGCCCGCCGTCCCAGATGCAAAACGCATTCGCCAGGTACCAGCTCAGGCAGTTCATCGGGCGGTTTTCGTTGTCGCCCGCCGCGTCGGTCCAAGTGTGAAGGTTGCTGACATCGCACTTTACGGCAGTGATAAGCGCCGCTTTGTCGCCCGGCAACTTGGCGTTCCAAGCCGCGCTCCAGCCGGTGTCGTCGACGTCATTGGGGTTCTTTCCGCCAGCGGGCGGGGTCATGTCCTGCGCGTAAGTAGCAACGAACTTGCGGAAGCGACCCACCGTGATTTCGAAAGCGTCGAGCCGAAAGTCACTCACGGTCGCGGGGAACAAGGGGTCGTTGATGCGTAGGAAGCTGGAGCCTGGAACGAGCGGCGAGCTGCAGCAGCTGGTGGCCGCGCCTGGGCCGCACGTTTCCGGGAGACCCTCGCAGCTGGCGGGCGGGCCACACTCGGGCCCAGCGCAACCGGCGACGCCGCCGTCTGAGCCGGCGCCTGCCAGTGAGTCTCCGCCGCCCGCGCCGCCTTGCGGGCTGACTCCGCCCTCAGCGTTGACGCCCCCTTGCGGAGAGGCGCCGCCCTCAGCTCCCGCCATGCCCCCCACGCCACCCGTTCCACCGCGGTAGGTCGGCTCCCCACCCACGCCATCCTCACCCGCGCCACCGGCATCGCCTCGGGCCGTTCGAACCTGGTCTTCGCTGCCACAGCCCCCGCTGCCCGCAACCGCCGAAGCACACAACACCAACGCGGCCGACGCGATGCGCCTAGTCAGTACTCTACCGGTCATGGCGGGCGCGTACCGGGCATCTCGCGGAGCGTCAACCCGCAGGCGCCCCACGGTCACTCGCGGTGTTCTACGCCGCGCAGGCGCAATCACCGTACGAAGGAGAAGTCACGCCACGCAAAAGGTGAGCCCTCGCACAGGCTCTGTGTGAACTGGCCTCGCGTGTAGGCGCTGATTACCGATTCCCAGAAGTGCATGGCGCCCCGGTTGCCCTCGGAGACACGCACGATCCAACGGCCTGGCCAGCGGTCAAAGAGCAGAGCGGCTGCACGTCGTCCGCAGCCCGTGCGACGATGGCGACGCAGGACGAAGAACTCTGCGATGTCCAGAACGTCGGGATCGTCGGTTGCCGGAGATCCGCGGGTCACGAAGGCGAAGCCGACGGTCCTGCCACCCGCCAGAACCAGAAATGGGAATCGCGTGTCTGCCTCGGACCAAAAGAGGGGCAGCCTGGGGTAGCCAAAACGCCCGTCAGGGCCGGGCTCGACCGGAAAGACCTCGCTCAAGTCGTGGATGTAGAGCTCCAGCAAATTGGCAAGCAGCGCTGCGTCCCCCGGCATCGCTTGTTCGAGAGTGACTTGCTCGTCGTTCACGCCCCAGCTTAGCGCGCTATATCTCGAGTAGCAGCGCGAAGCCCGGATACACGATGAAGCTCTCGAGATCCAC
The DNA here is from genome assembly GCA_043752365.1 of Myxococcales bacterium. Classification (GTDB taxonomy): domain Bacteria; phylum Myxococcota_A; class Polyangia; order Polyangiales; family Polyangiaceae; genus PMG-095. The sequence continues at coordinate 6,401 of JAYUYU010000157.1, forward strand.
ATCGCGTTGGCGCTCCAGCAGCTCGAGACTCGCGCTGGTCCAAAATTTTGCACAGGTTAGCTCGAAGCCGACGAAAACGTGCTTGTAGCCCAGCGCTACGCCCAGCTGACCGCCAAGATAAGTGCCCGCGCCGTCGACCGACGCCAGCGCGATCTTGTCGGTGGTAACGCCTGGGATCGACGGCTGCTGGAATACCAGCTCCGTCTGATAGAACGAAAACAGTAAGCGTGGACCACCCCAGACGCGGTACCAGTCGCCGTGTCGCCCGACCAAGAAGGCCATGTCGACTTGCCAGCGCGAGAACTCTTCGAGCTTGATGAACGGGATCTGATCGCTGAGCGGAAATTCGTAAGAGTAATGACCGCCGCCCAGACTGACGGTGCCGTCGAGGCTCTGCAGCGCCTGCTCGAGCAGCTGATAACGCGCACCGAGCCGCCAGGCGCCGGACGAGAGCCGACCAGCGACCTCGAAGCGATCCAACAGCGTGTAGCCGGCGCCCACGTGCGCGACCAGCGACGGCGGATTGAGCCCCAGCGCCGTGCCTGCGCGGAACAGCCGCTCTTGTTCCTCGTCCGTCAGCTCATGCTCGCGCGCGTTTTTGGCGATCGTCGAGCCTTCGTCGATGATGTCCGTGATGCTGCCAGTCGGAACCGAGACGTCGAACCCGACCTCGGCCTGCACGTGCTTCTTGGGCGCGACGTGGGCTGGCGTGAAGCTCGACAACGCTGGTGCGCAGCCGCTCGCCAGTATGCCAAACGCCAACAGGCTTGTCGGTCTAAAGTCTAACAGCCCTCTAACTATACGCGGCCCTCCGCCAGTGCGATGGTGGTTGCTGTCGGCAGCGGCAGGCGCGGCGGGCCGATGAAACCCGCCGGCAAGGTGCTTGGGTAAGACTTGAGCTTGCCTACGCCAGAAATCCGTGTTGAAGCGGCGGGCGAAAGAGGTGCCTGAATGCTCGTCAATCTTCGAAGTTTATCGGTAGCCGTACTCTCCTGCGTCGCCGTGATTGGTTGCCGGAGTGGTGCTCCCGAAGAAACGAAGGAAATACGGGAACCGGACGCAAAACCCGCAGCGACTGCCGAGCAACCCAAAAAGGAGGTGGTGTTCGACCCCGCCAACCCGCCCCCAGGCTGGAAGCTCTGTCACCGCAATCACTGCCACAATGAAGACGGTCGGGTGGCGTCCTATCAACAGGTGATGGCGGAAATCGGCGCCACGCGCATCGTGGGTGGGGACGTTCCCAAAGCGGCGCCCCCCGCACCCACGGACGTGGGCAGTGCGCCCAAGGACGCTGTCAAGACGTCTAGCGGCCTCGCCTCCCGGGTGCTCAAGGGTGGGACCGGGACCCGCAAGCCAGGGGCGACAAGCGTCGTCACCGTCCACTACACGGGCTGGACGACGGATGGTAAGGCCTTCGACAGCTCCGTGGCCCGTGGTCAGCCGGCGCAGTTCCCCGTCAGCCGCGTGATCCCCGGCTGGACGGAAGGGCTCAAGCTGATGGTCGAAGGCGAGGAGCGCCGGTTCTGGATCCCTGAGAGCTTGGCGTACAAGGGTGCGCCCGGTAAACCCGCAGGCACCCTGGTATTCGACGTCGAGCTCATCAGCATCCGCGACTGATGTGGCGGCGAAAGCCGGCGCGGGCCGCCAGCAGCAGGCCCAGCGCCGGTACCAGCAGCCCGAGTAATCCCAAACCGACGCGCAGCGCGAGCTCGGCGACGGGAGCCTCGCGATACTGGAAGCTCGGCATCTGATCGTAGTCCGCCAAGCTGAGCTTGCGATTGTGTTCGAGGCGCTCGAAAAAGAAGCGCTTGTACTGAGCGTGGTAATGCTCGACTGCTTTGGAGAAATGCTGGTGGCGCGTGACCCCACTGCCCGCCACGTCGTTCAGGCCCTCGTAGGTGACGATCGCGGGTGAGAGGAAGCGAAGGCGGTCGACCAAAGCCTGTTGCCGGGCGAGCTGAATGGCAAAGGCGTCCATGACGGGCTGTACTCGGTGCTCGAGCTCCGTCTGGACTCGAGCAGCTCGTTGCGCGGTAGCCCCAGCAGCCTCGGCCGGCGCGCCGTGGTCGCCCTCGAGGGCGCTCACCTGAGCCTCGACCTCACGCGCGACGTCGCGTGCGCGATTGACGAGCTCGACCCGCGACGGAGACGGATACAACGTGTCCACGGCGACGCTTGCCAGGCCCGGTAGGACCACCACCAGCACCAACCAGACGCTCACCAGGGACAGCGCGTTGCCCGCCGACGACGTGCCGAAGGCATTCACGCACAGCGCCAGACAGAACCAGAACGCGGTGTAGATCACGAGCAGCGCGACGTAGAGAGTGACGCTGACGGCAGCGCCCTCTCCAACGAAGCCGCCACCGAACGCGAAGGGCCCGACCACCGCCGCGAACAACACCATGACGAGCAGCACGGCGCCACGCAGGGCCGCTTTGGCTCCCACGAAAGCCGACAGACTGACCGGCTGAGACAACACTAGAGCCAAGGTGCCCCGCTCCCGCTCGGCTGCCAGCAAGTCGAAGGACAACGCGATGACGACCAGGGGAAGCAGAAAGACCAAGACGAAAGCCAGGTCGAAAACGCCGGTGACTTTGCGTGTCAGACTCCCCTCGTCGTCTGCCCCCGTCTGCGCGAGCCGCGCTTCCGTCGTCACCCAGACGGTGTGGGGCAACAGGTCGCGCTGCCCGACGCTGACTGCACCCAAGGGGCTGGGAGGCAACGACAAACCCCGACGTCCCAGCTCGCGGCCGACGATTGAGGGCTCGCGCGGATCAGACGAGTGGCGCACGGCGGCACCTGCCTGAATTTGGACGACCTCTTGCCGTAGCGCGTTGAGCCGGGCGTCTTGCTCATGCTTGGCCAGCGCTATCTCCGCACGCTCGGCGCGGGCGTACCTGGCGCCGCCGATAGCTGCGTAGCTGACCAGGAGCGAAAAGCCGATCAGCACCGCCCACACCGCGCGGTCCCGCAGCAGATTGCGACGCTCGACGGAAAACACCGTCCAAAACATCAAACCACCTCGAGCCGAGAAGCGGAAAAACGCGCGCCCAAGACGGCAACCATCAGCCAGGCCATCAGCAGGACCAAGCTAGTGAGCTGGCGGCGCAGCACCCAATCTAGAGACGGAGGCGTGTACTGGAACGCCGGAGCCTTCTCCCAAGTCTCTTTGCCCGCTTTGTAGTCGAAGCCCGCCGCCCCGCCCCGCTCTGCGAACTCGCGGTTGAGCAGCTCCACCAAACCACGACGATGAGCTTCTGCGCGATCAGAAAAATGGCGATGGTGAGCGGCGTCCGTACCGGCTAGCGCCATCGAGAGCGACCTCACGACGAGCACCGGCGAAAGGACGCCCAGCGCCTGCTCGAGGCGTTCTCGTCGGTCGAGCGCGGCACCAAAGGCTGCGAAATGATGGTCGAGCACTTCGTTCTCGAACCGCGCTTCGGCCTGCAGCTCCAGGCCGTTGAGCAGGGATGCGTCCATCAAAGTCTCGGCGCCTTTGAAGCCATACTGCTCCAGCAATACCTCGGAGATTGCGTTCACCCGGTCGTCGCGAGTTGGACCGCCGGGCAAGCCGTGCTGCAGACTCTTGTGCACGCGCTCCGACAACACGGCTCCAGACGGAACGCCCGCGAGCGCCACCGCGACATCGGTCGCCACCCGAGGCACGATCAGGCTGACGCCTACCCAAAGGCCGAGCAGGGCCACCAAGGCGCCTCGCGACGACTTGGCGCGGGCCGAGGCCCACAGCGTGAGAAATGCCCACAGCGCGATGTAGCTGCAGTAAGCCAGCACGAGCACGAGCAAGCGTCCGGACCCTCCCCCTTCCAGAGCTGCACCGAAGAGCGACACACCGACCGCGCCCAGGGCGAACGCAGGGACGAGCAAGCCGGCCAGCGCCACGAGCAGCGCGAGGAGCTTACCTAGCAAGAGCGCCCGGGGCGCTACGCCCAGGCTCTTGAGCTGGCGCAACGTGCCCCGCTCGCGCTCCGCCGTCCACGCCGCGAAACCCATCGCGACGACCAAGATCGGCACGAGCAACTCCAGCACCGAGGCTACGCTGAGACGGCTGAACCGCGCGAGCGCCGTGCCGTCGCGAGCTCGCGCCCCCTCGACGCCGTTGCGCTTGTGCGCCTCGAGCTTCAGTGACACGCCCACGAAAGCATCGACACCCGGGTTCACGAACGACAGGGCCGAAGCGGGCTTGAAGACGTAGGTCCCGTAGTGGGCTGCTACGTGGGGGTTCTTGTCGTCCTGCGTGCGGAAGTGGTCGTCGGCCACAGTTTGAGCGGCGTGACGCTCGGCGCGCACTGCCGCCACTTCGCGAAGGCCAAGGCCGAGCGTGACCAAGAAGAGGCCCAGCACCGCGGCGCCGACGCCACGAAGCCGGCCGTCGCGAGCGAGCTCGCGCAGCTCCTTCTGAATCAGCGCGCCGAGGATCCAGGGGCGCCGTAGCTTCGGTTCCGCCTCCGCCATCAGTCGTGCATGTGATCCAGGTAGACGCGCTCCAGATCCGCGTGACTGAGCTCGCTGGTGGGGTGGGTCGCTACCAACCGACCGTGCTTCATGATCCCCACGCGGTCACCGTCTTGTTTGGAACGAAAGATGTCGTGCGTGGCCATCAAGATGGCTACGCCGTCGTCTCGCAGTCTTCGCAGCAAGGCAGAAAATTCGTTCGAGGCCTTGGGATCGAGGCCGCTGGTGGGCTCGTCGAGCAAGAGCGCTTTTGCGTTCTTGGCCATGGCCATCGCGATACCGACCTTTTGACGCATGCCCTTGGAGTACGTGCCCACACGACGACCCACGGCCTCGCTGGCGAGCCCCGCGCTTTTCAGCATGCGCAGGAGTTCCGCATCCGCGACACCACCGTTGCCTGCCAGGGTCGTGAAGAAGCGCAAATTCTCCATGCCCGTCAGGTTCGGGTAGAGCATCACGTTCTCCGGAATGTACGCGATGAGCGTCTTGGTCTTCAGCGGGTGGTCGGCGACGTTCAGTCCATCAATCCGCGCGGCACCTGCGCTGGGACTAGTGAAGCCCAAGAAGAGCTGAATGGTGGTCGTCTTGCCGGCTCCGTTGGCGCCCAGCAAACAGAAGACCTCGCCCGCCTCCACCTTGAGGTCCAGCCCGTGAAGGGCGACCACGTCGCCGTACTGTTTTCTCAGACCTTCCGCGTGCAGCACTGTTTCATGGGGGGGATAGCTTGGGTTTCCCTCGCACACAAGAGCGTAGACTCTTGCTGCCCCTTGGGAGCGCGCGCCTACGCCGGACAGGCGTAATTTCTACGGGAGCGAGAACTGCTTGAAGAAGGGCCACAGCGTCTCGGTCACCACGTAGTTGTCGGGATTGCCGTCGCCGCTTTCGTGGAAAAAATCGTGGCCACCGCGGGGACTGCACAGCATGACATTCGTGCCCTTGTCGCAGTCGGTATACGTCTGGCACACGCCGTTTTGGCTCGCGACTACGGGAGCGGACGCACAATGGTTGAGCCCCCGCCAGAGTGCTAGGTCATCGGCCGCGCTCTGCCAGTAGCCGGAGGCGTCCGTTTTACCGTCGTAGACAACCGCTTGGTCGTTCAAAGAGCGGGTCATGGCGACCGCGATAGGTCGCGAGGGACGACACTCGGTTGGCTGCAGCGTGGCGCCACACACCGGGGCGACCGCTGCAAATAGGTCCGCAGCTTCGCAACCCAACAGCAATGTCATCGCAGCGCCGTTGGAATGCCCCGAAGCGTAGATGCGCTTTTCATCGACGCAAAGGTCGGTCTTGAGCTTTGCCACGATGTCGCGAACGAAGCGGACGTCATCGAGCATGGCTGTTTTTGCGTCTCCGCAGCACACCCCCTTGACGTTCCAAGATTGATCTTGGCCGTCGAGTCCATTCGGGGCGACGACGATGAAACCCTCGCTATCACCCTTTTCCGTCCATTTGGTCTTAGCGAGCTGCGCCTTGGGGTTGATCGTCCAACCGTGAAGGTCGAAGACCACCGGAAGCGGCTTGATGCCGTCATAACTCTTCGGCACGTGGACCAAGTAGTCGCGCTGGAGTCCATTGGACTGCAGCTTCACCGTCTCACCGATCGGATCCTGAGACCAAGAATGGGGCTTGGCGGGCGAGCAGGGAGGCGTTGGCACTGACACATCGGGGTTGGACGTCGTTCCGGCCGTGCCTCCAGCGTCGGAACCGGCACTTGCGCTGCCCGCTGTTGCTACGGCGCCGCCCGTGCCTGCCGCGCCTCCGCTAGTCGCGCCTCCGCTAGTCGCGCCGGCCAGGCCCGGACTCGGGTTTGCGCTGCCAGCTGTCGCGAGCTGACTCGCACCACCGGACGCCGTGCCTCCGGTGCCAGTCGGTGGCACGGGCGTGACCGTAACGTCGTTGCTGCACGCCGAGCTAAGCAAGCAGCATAGGCCAAGGCTCGTAAGTAGTTTCGTCATGCTGGCGGGTCCGTCCATCAAGGCAGCGAAAATTGCTGAAAGAAGGGCCAAGCAGTATCGGGCACCAGCAAATGATCGGGATTTTCATCCGGTTTGTAGAAAAAGGCGTGGCTGCCGCGTGGGCTGCACAGCATCACGTTGGTGCCGGCGTCGCACTGGGTGTAGTTTTGACAAACGCCGTTCTGGCTCGCGACCACAGGCGTCGCCTCGCACCCGTTCAGAGCCCGCCAAAGGGCTAAGTCGTCCGCGGCGCTCTGCCAATCGGGCTTGCCCTGGTAAGGGACTGCGCCATCGTCCTTGGAACGGATCATAGCGACCGGGATCGATCTCGCGGGATGACAAGCCGTCGGTTGTAGGGTTGCGCCGCTGACGGGTGCGACCGCCGCGAACAGGTCAGCGGCCTCGCAAGCCAACGCGAACGTCATCGCTGCACCGTTGGAATGGCCTGTGGCGTAGACACGCTTGTTGTCGACGCACAGCTCGCTTTCTACTTTTTGCACGAGGTGGCGAATGAAGCCGACATCGTTGACGGCTTGTTGCTGCGCGACCCCGCAGCACAATTTGACATTCCACGAGCGGCGTTCGCCATCGCCTTCGAGGGTGCCATTTGGCTCGAGCACGATGAAGCCCTCGCTATCGGCGAGCTCACCCCACTTGGTGCGTTCTAGTTGCTCGCTAGCCCACGACGTGTAGCCGTGAAGGTCGACGACCATCGGCAGGGGCTTGGTGCCGTCATAAGCCGGCGGGACATGGACCAAGTAGTCGCGCGCCTTCCCGTCGAAGGTGAGGTTCACAGTCGTGGTGCCAGCAGCGTGCGGCCTTGCGGGTACGCACGTTCGAGGCAAATCCACTGGCGGCCTTCCGCCGAGCGCGTCGCCTCCGAGCCCAGCCGCACCGGCCGGCGGCCCATTGCCCCCGCTGCCCGCCTCGCCGGTTGGCAGCCCGCCGGCGGCGCCACCGAGTGGTGCCCCGGCTGAACCGGCGTCCACAACCACGGCCGCCCCCGACGCTGCCGCTCCACTCACGGAGCTGCCACCGCCACCACCGCCAACTGGGGGGCTAACGGGCGCAGTTTCGCTGCACGCCGACGCCAGTAAAAGGCCCAGCGCTAAAGCTCTCGCCGAGGCGAGCCGCGCCAGCCCCGGCCTGGAAGAGACTCGAAGCGCGGCAGGAGCAGGAGCATCGAGCATTGCTACGTGCACACCTCCAAAGGTCAGCCTCCGGGCCAGACCCACAAGAAAATCGTGATCTCCTGCGTGCGCGCTCCGGCAACTCACTTTAAACTCTCGAACGTGCCGACGAAGCTGCGTCCCGCCTGCGCAGTCTGCTTGCTAGCGCTTGCATGCAATCGAGGCGGCACCACCTGGATCGGCACGGAAGCCCTTGACGTGAGCGGTGGGTCCTCAGCTCTGGGGGGCATGGGCGGAACGCCAACAGCCGGGTCGGCCGGCGCAGGTGCCGGCGGTGCCGCGTTCATTGCCAATCCTCCACTCTTTGACGAGCCCCTGTTGCTAGCGAATCTGTCGAGCCCTGCCATCGATGACGATCCGACTCTGACGGCTGACCTGCTCGAACTCTACTTCAGCACGACCCGAGGGGGCGAAAAAGACATCTGGGTCTCCAGCCGTTCCACTCCCCAAAGCCCCTGGGGTGAGCCGATGCTGGTGCCGGCGCTGAGCTCCGCCTACCTCGATGCGACTCCCGGCGTAGCGCCCGACGGGCTGACGATCTGGTTTGAGAGCACGCGTCTCGCGATGCAAAATGACCTGCTAGAAACGGACATCTTCGAGTCGCGTCGGGCGAGTCGAAGCGCCGCCTGGTCGGAGCCGGTGCCGGTAGCCGAGCTGAATACGCTCGGTCGGGATTCGGCGCCGTCGCCCAGCTCGGTGCTGCTGATGACGTTTAGTTCTTGGCGCGCCGACACCGCGGGCGACACCGACATTTACGCCACCCATCGAGTCTCCCAAGCCGAACCGTGGGCTCCGGCGAGCCGGTTGGCGGAAGTCAGCTCCAACTCCTGGGATCAGGGGCTTTTGCGTGCCGAAGGCAGCCAAATCTTCATTTCGTCCGCGCGCGCCGCGAACCGCGCAGCGGGTAATTTCTTCTGGTCGGCCCGACCGAGCACTGACGCGCCGTTCATCGAACCGGTGCCCCTGGACGAGCTCAATTCTGAGGAGGAAGACCAGGACATCTGGGTGTCTCCAGACCTCAGCTACGCAGTGCTCGCCTCAGCGCGTAGCGGCAACCTCGAGCTCTACGAAGCGTTCCGGCGTCCCTGATTCGGACTGGCACGCTACTTTTCGGTTGCCCCGCCACAGCTCGAGCGGACGCGAGACACCAGTGGCGAGCGCGGATACATGCGTTGAAACTTGGCGACTTCGCTACGTGCCTCGGCGACGCGGCCGAGCTGGCAGAGCGTGACGACGCGCGCGGCGGCTTTTTCCTCGCGCATCGCGCCGGTGGCTCGGCGTGCATCCTGGTTCAGCAGAGTTAGCGCCTGAGCTGCTTGGCCGGCCTTGAGTGCGGCACTCACTTGATGCATCAGTCGAACGTCGTCCGAGAGTGACGACTCGCCGGGCGGGGCCGTAGCGTCTGCTTTAGCGGAGCTTGCCTTGGCCACTGTCGTGACCTTCTTCGCCGACGACGCGAGCGGCTCCGCGGGGTCGCGTGTCCGCTCGGTCCGCTCGGACGGGAGGGCAGGCGCGGCCTTCGGTAGCGCTCCGAGGCTTGGCACCGTGCTCAACCGCGCCACCTGATCACGGGAGGCCATGCGCCCCGTCGAGGCCTCCGACGCGTAGTAGTAGTAGCCACCGCCGGCAGCGCTGAGCAGCGACATGGCGACGACGAGCTTGGCGCCGACACCGCCGACAAATCCCCCGGCGGCCTTGCTGGAAGCACTGACGACTACCCCGGCGACGCCTGCTCCCGCAATGCGGGCCAGCAGTAGCTTGCGATTGGACGCCTGGCGTGACGGATCCAGCCCGACCCCTCGACGTTGAGCCTTTACCAAATCGTCGAGAGAGAAGTTGGGGTCAATCACGGAGCCTCCCTGGTCAGCACGTCTCGCCGTTCGAGGTGGAACTTTTTGAGTCCAAGCTCGAGCTCGGCTTTGGCCTTCTTTAGCCGGTAGGCCACGGTGTTGATGTGAACGCCGATGGCCTCGGCGATCTCGACTTGAGAAAGCTGTTCGAGCTCGGCCAGTATGAAAACCTCGCGCTTTTCGGCGTCGAGGTCCGCTAGCAAGCCATCAAGAACGCGCACGCGCTCCGCTTGGACGGCGCTTTCAAAAGGTTCTTGTGCGTCAGCCGCCAACATTTCGGGATCGACGGTGGAAGCCCGCGAGCCGGCGCGTTTGGCTGAGCGCCGCGCGTTACTGGCCACCGAGCTTGCGAGCCGGAACAGCCAGGCCTTGAAGTAGGGTCCACGGAACTGGCACAGGTGGCGCTGCGCGACGATGAACACCTCTTGCAGTGCATCGTCCGCCTGGGCGTTCGGTACTCCTAGGGCGCGCAGGCTGCGATAAACGAAATTGGCATACTGGCCGTACAGCTCCTCGAGCGTCGGACCGCCAGTGGGCGCGAGCGCCAGCTCCGGCTCCACTTCTCGACTTGCCGCCAAAGCAGGCTCCGACCAAGGCACCACGCCCCACCAAGGTACGCCTCTCATCGAAACCCACAAGGCCACGTTGAGAAGAGAGAAAAATTACGATTCGGCCTAAAACTCGAAGTTCAAGCCGGCGCCAACCCGAACTGAGATGGGAGCCACACGATGCACCACACCCACCCCATGTAGGGCAAAGTGTTCTCTGCGGCTGGGGATGATTGCCCTCGCGCCGAGCACGAGCGAGAGGG
>JAYUYU010000158.1:0-7107 GCA_043752365.1 Myxococcales bacterium
CTGGGACCTTCGCTGGCGTTTGGCTACTGTCGCCGGGCGACGCACGACGCACGGCAGGAATCACCCTACGGAGTTACTTCTGAAGCGCGTCGGCGTCAGCCTCCGCCTCGCGCTCGGGCTCGGGCTGGGGCTCGGCAGCGCAGCCTGCAGCCTGTTGATCACCGGCGAAAGCGCGCCTATCGGCTGCGACGCGGAGGGCTCGAGGGGGCCGCCCGCGTGTGACGAAGGCAACACGTGTCGCGAGGGAGCGTGTCGAGCCGAATCGGCAGCTGGGGAAGGTGGCCAAAGGGGAGACCTTTCGGGCGGCTCCTCGGACGCAGGTTGGGGTACCGGCGCTGACGGTTCTGAAGTAGGGGGCAACGCCTCGAGGTAGGATGCCGCTTGCAGTCTGGCGGCGCGCCTTCAATGATGAGGCGCCTTTCTCGGGTTCGTGGCCCTCATGCCCGCTCCTGTGCACGACTCGACCCATCCCCCGCTGAGCTCCAGCTTGGCGAGGATCTGCCCGCGCTGTCGCACGCCGGCGCCGGCGGGCGCGGGCTGGGACGTGAAATGCCCCGAGCACCAGTTGGCCTTCGTCGATTCGCGCGCGCTGGCCGAGAGCGGCCCTGACCCGCTGCTAGGGACCACCTTAGCCGGACGCTTCATCATTCTGTCGCGGATTGGCAGCGGCTCGATGGGCTCGGTGTACCGCGCGCGTCAGGTGGCAGTGGGGCGTGACGTCGCGTTGAAGATCGTGCGGCGCGATCGCGCCTACGACCCAGAAACCAAAGCGCGCTTCGAGCGCGAGGCGCGCGCGGTCTCCATGCTGAAAAGCCCGCACACCGTCACCGCCTTCGACTTCGGCGAAGCGGAGGATGGCTCCTGGTTCTTGGCGCTGGAAATGCTCGAGGGCGAGACGCTGGGTGAGCGGCTGCGGCGTGAACGTCGCTTGCACTGGGTGGACGCGCTGCGCTTCGCGGGCGACGCGCTGCGCAGTCTGGCGGAGGCTCACGCGCAGGGCATCATTCACCGCGACTTGAAGCCCGACAATTTGTTCCTGGCGCGCGTGCTCGACCCGAGCGGCGACCGGGAAATTTGCAAAATTTTGGATTTTGGCATCGCCAAGTGGGTCCGCGACGAAGACGCGCCCGTTGATCAGCTGGAAACGCTGGCCGGCACGGTCTTCGGCACGCCGCGCTACATGTCGCCCGAGCAGGCTCAGGGGGCGACGCTCGACGCGCGGTCCGACCTGTATTCGCTTGGCGTGCTGCTATTTCAAATGCTGACGGGGCGTGCCCCCTTCGTTGACGACGACGCGGTCGTGGTGATGGCCAAGCACATCAAGAACGCCCCGCCCGAGCTCGAGGAAGCCGCGCCCGGTGTGGAGATCCCGCTGGCGGTGGAGTCCGTCGTCAGGCGCGCCCTCGAAAAGCTGCCCGAGAATCGCCCGGCGACAGCCGAGCGAATGCTGAGTGAGCTGGAGCAAGCTTTGGCGGCGTCGCGGGCGGTCGAAAGCGGGGTCCGACCGCACGTCAGCGATGAAGATTTACCGGAGAGCCTGCGCTTGGCGGCGCGTCGCACGTGGCTGCTGGGTAGTCTTTTGGCGGTTTCGCTGCTGGCTGTGGTGGCGCTCGGGCTCGTGGTTTGGGGCGTACCGTTCAAGCGCTGGTCCACGGCTGCGGCGACTAGCGCCGCGCGCGTGCGCACTCCTGGTCAGCCGCAGTCGCTCGGCGTCACTACGGCCTCACAGCCGGCTGCACCTACACTGGCGCCAACCAGCGACTCCGCTTCAGGACTGGAAAATTCCGTCGCGCTAGTGGCGCCGGGCGGCAGCGTGAGCTCGGCGGAGGTAACCGCTAATGACGCAGTGATGCCTGCGGAAGCCTCTGCCCGTTCACTCCACGCGCCGGCGCCGGGTGCCGCACCAGCTAGGAAACCTGCGACGAAAACCGCACCCGCCTCGCCGCTCGAGCGCCGGGGAAACGAGCGCTACGGTCGCTTCGATTGAGCTACGCGTTGCGTTGTGCTTTGCAATCGAGCACGGCTTGCCGCTGCGGGACCCAGCGCCCTTGCAGCTGACGACGGGCCGGCCGTGTTGACGCTTATCCTCGCGTTGCGGCCTCTTCCGACAGCGTGTTAGCGTCGCGCGCAATATGGACCCTCGGGAAACGGAGGCACTGGTCCAGCGACTGGTCCAGAATCCGCACGACCAGGACGCGATCACGCAGGCTCACCACGCCGGGCAAAGTGACCCCAAGGCGTATGCGCAGCTGCTGGAAAAAGTGGGCACTGCCACGAGTGATCCGGCCTTTGCTTGCCACTGGCTGACCGAGTCGGCAAACGTGTGGACAACGACGCTCGGTGACGCACACCGCGCCGCGCGCGCGCTGATGATCGCCATCGATCGCGATCCGACTCAGCCCACGCCCGCCGAGCGCCTGGCCGAGCTGTACCGTGAGAAGGGCGACACCAAGGCGCTGGTAGCCTTGCTCGAGCGTCGCGCCAAGGCGCTGACGACGGCCGCTCAACAAGACGTCTCGTTGCGCGCGCAAGTCGCTGCCATTCACGAAGAGCTGGGTCAACTGTGGGCTGCGGCGCCGTTGTCACAGCCGAAGAAGGCAATCGAGAGCTACAAGCGAGCGGTCGAGTTCGACGAGACCAGTCAGTTCTCTATCTACTCGGTGCGCGAGCTGCTCAAAGCCGAGAACCGCTTCGAAGAGGCCGTTCCGTATTTCGAGCTCGAGCAGCGCTTGGTGAACGACAGCGAACGCCAGATTGCGCTCTATCAAGACGAGGGCGACGTGCGCAAGCAAGCCGGCGATTTTGCCGGTGCTGCCGCGGCGCTGCGCAATGCGCGTAGGCTGGACGGCGGCACCGACGCTTCGCTGAAGCAGCAGCTAGCCACGGTCATTTTGGAGCGGGTGCAGGCCAAGCAAGGCACACCCGAAGCCGAGCAGCTGGAAGGCGCACAGTTGTTCGTGGAGCTGAGCGAAGATTATCCGGGCGACCACGGCTTCAGCTACGCGTTGTGCGCGCTAGAAATCGACGGCAAGAACGACCGCGCCATGCAGCTGGCTCTGTACTACGGCGAGCAAACGGGCCGCACGCTCGAGGCCGCTGGCAAAGCCGCGACTTACCTCAAGTCGAACCCGAGCGGCGCACTGGCCGTCGAGGCCCGCAAGCTCGTGTCCACGGCCGCTGAAGAAGGCGGCGACGACTCGCTGATTGACGCGCTCGCCCCCGCGCCTGGCGCAGGCGCGAGCGACCAGGTTCAGGGCTTGGTCGACCAAGCCCAAGCGATGGTGCGTAAGGCGAAGAAGAACGAGGCGGCCGCTAAGTTCCGTGAGGTGCTCACGTTCGATCGCTCGAACGAAGACGCGATCACGTTTCTAGAACCTTACCTGCGCCAAACCCGCAAATTTCAAGATTTGCGTGAGGTGTTGCTGACGGCGGCGCGCGACCCCAGCGCCGACGAAGAGCGTCGCAAAGGCTACTTCCGCGAGGTCGCCGGCTTGTGCGAGACCCAGCTGCGTGACGCCGAAACGGCCATCACGTCGCTGAAGGAGCTGTTGCTGCTCGACGTGACCGACGACGGCGCGCGCAGCCAATTGAAGCGGTTGCTCGAAAAGGCGCAGCTGTGGGACGAGCTAGCGCTGGTCATGGCGCAAGAAGCCGAGCAAGTGCTCGACGTTGAAGCGCGCATTTCACTCGAGAAGTCGCTGGCCAAGCTGCACGAGCAAAAGCGCAAAGATCCGATCGCCACCGGCGAAGCGTGGGCGCGCATTGCGGGCCTCACGTCGGGCGACGACGAGGCCATCAACACGGCCGTCGGCTACTTCGAGAAGGGCGAGCGACCGGACTTGGCCGTGGTCGTCCTGACCGAAAATCTACCCGCCATCTCCGACGATGGGCAGCGCGCGGAGCTGCTCGGCAAGCTCGGTGGCTTGCGTCAACAAACGGGCGACGCGCTCGGCGCGGGCGAAGCCTTTGCCGAGGCCGCCACGTTGGTAAAGACCAACGATTTGTGGGCGTCGGCCGAAAAAGCGTTCGTGGTCGCCGAGGCTTGGGACCAAGCCGCTACGGCGGTCGACGAGCGCGCTCAGCTGGCGAGCGAGCCGAACACGAAAGCCGCGCTGTTCTTCACCGAAAGCGGCTACCTGAGCCGAGCCGGCGACGACGCCAGCTCCGTCTTGCGGCTCGAGCAAGCCACCGAGCTCGACGCCAACAACGCAGAGTATGCGGCTGGGCTGGAAGAGCGCTACCGAATGGCCGAGCGCGTGGCGGATCTCGCAGCGTACCTATTGCGGCGCGCTGACAAGTTGGACGACAAAGCCGCGCGTGCTGGCCTGCGTCGCCGCACCGCCAAGCTTCAGAAAGAAGAGCTGGGCGACGACGACGGCGCGCGCGCCACGTTGAGCGAGCTGCTGGACGACGGCGACGACGTCGAAGCATTGGCGTACTTGGCCGACGACGCGCAAGGCCGTAGCGAGTTCAAACAAGCCGTCGACTACCTGGCGCGGCTGGTCAAAACTAGTAGCGATCCGGCCGAAAAACTGGCCAATTCGATGCGGCAGGCCGACTTGACCGCCGAGGGTTTGGACGACGCCAAAGGCGCTATCGACTTGTACGAAGGTGTGCTGTCCGACCTCGATCCGAAGAGCGACGTCGCGCTCGTGAAGATTGCGGCGTTGTACGAGAAGCTCGACGACGCCAAGGGGCGCGCCGCCGCGCTCGAACGACGCCTCACCGTGCTCGAGGATCCGACGCAGCGGCTCGAGGTCGCCGAGAGCTTGGCGCAGCTGTACGAGGGACCGCTCGACGACGCGCAGGCTGCGGTGCGTGTGCTGGACATCGTGCGCGAGCTCGACCCGGAGAACTTCGACTGCGTGCAGCGCCTGTGCGAGCTGTGCGAAAAGCTCGAGGATTGGGCGCGCGTCGCCGGTTTTCTCGGCATTTTGGCCGAGGTCGAAGGCGACGACGCCGAGGTCAGCAAAATGATCCGCCGCATGGCGGAGATCCTCCACGACAAGGTCGGCAAGAGCGATGAAGCCCTAGCCGCGCTGGTGGAAGTGGCCGACCGCGGTGACGAAGCTTGCCGACAAGACTACGTGACGCTCGGCGACAAGCTGGGTTGGAAGGGCGTCGTCGCGACCAAGCTGGTCGAGTGGTACATGGAGGCGCCGGTGGGTGCGGCGCGCAACGGGGCGCTCAAGGGCGCGTTCGAGCGCTTCGTGGTCGTTGGCCGTGAAGCGGACGCCGCCGCGGTCGCCAAAGAGCTGGCGCGCACGCGCGGCGCCGACGCCGACATCGCCAAACAACTCGAAGAAATTGCCGTCAAGCTCAAGGATTTGGACGCGCTCGGTATCGCGCACGACTTGATGGTCGGCGAGCTTTCGGGCCCGGCACGGGCCGAAGAAATGGTACGGCAAGCCGAAGTCTTGCTGCGCGCCGACGTATCCGTCGACGAGGCGCTGCACCACGGCGAGCAAGCGTTGACCAGCGTGGCGCCGGCCGAGGTCGAGCCGCTTTTGCAGCGGCTTTCCAAGCTAGCGCCCGAGCCCGCGCAAGCGATCGGCATTTACGAGCGACAGGTGTCGCGCTGCAAAGCGCCTGCCGACAAGCTGGCGGCGCTCGGTCGTGCGGCGTCCGTCGCGGCGGAGCATGGCGTGTACGAGAAGGCGCGGGCCTTCTTCGATTTGGCGTTGGGCAGCAGCGCCCAGGACGAAACGCTGGCGTTGCTCGAGGACGTCGCGATCAAGAGCGACAAGGCCAAGAGCGTCGAAACCTTGCGCCGCACCCTGGCTGACGCGCTGGCGGCAGGTGGGCAGGGGTCGCGTGATGGCGGGCGAACACGCGGCGTGCTGCTCGGCCGCGCGGCGTCGCTCGTGTACCGCGAGCTGAAAGATATCGACAAGGCCTTCACGTGGCTGGGCGACGCTATCGTCACCCACGTGGACGACGCGCGACTGGAGGCGCTGGAGGCGCTGGCCAGTGACGTCGGTGACTCGCGTCGCGCCGAAACGGTGCTGACCCGGGCACTGGAAGAGGTGTTCGACGGCCCGCTGGTGCGCAAGCTGCTGGCGCGCCGCGCGTCGCTGCGTCGCGACAAGCTGGCCGACAAACTCGGTGCTGCCACCGACTTGAAGCGGCTGCACGATCTGTCGCCCTCCGACACCAGCGTGATGGAGCAACTGTCCGAGCTGTACACCGAGCTGGCCGACTACCGCGGCATGGTGCAACTGTTCGAAGACCAAATTTTGCGCGGAAAAGATCCGAGCTCGCGCGCGGAACTGGCGCGCAAGGTCGCGCGGTTGTGGGAAGAAAAGCTCGACGACCCGCGCGAAGCCGCCGACGCGTGGCGCCGGGTGCTGCGCATGAAATCCGGCGATCCGGAGGCGGCGGAAGGTTTGGAGCGCGCCAAGCAGGCGATGCTCAAACGCCCCAAGGAAGACTCCTCGGAGCCGAAAGCCGCGCCCAAGCCGCTCGAGCTGAAGGCGGAAGCCAAGCTGGCTGAAACCAAAGCCGCAGAGCCGACGGCCGAAGCCGCAGAGCCGACGGCCGAGGCCAAGCCGGCTGAAGCCACGCCGAGCGACGAAGCAGCGAAAGCCGCCGAAGCCACCCCGGCTGAAACGGCTGGCGCTGAAGCAGCCGCAGCTCCGGCGGCGCCTGCCACGCCCGCCTTCGAAGCTGCGCCCGCCGAGGCGCCCCCGCCGGAGCCCTCAGCGCCGTCCTCGGTTCGTACCGGCGGCAAGCTGGCACCGCCGCCGAAGCCCAAGAAGGGCGCACCGAAAGAGGTGGCTCCCGCGCCGGAGCCGTCACCCGCGCCGCCTGCAGCCGCACCTGCCGTCGAAGCAGCAGCGCCCGCGTCTGAAGCCGGTCCCGCCTCCGACGCGCCCCCCACCTTCGCCGCTGAAGCTCCGCCCATGGGCGATGCTTCAGCAGCCGCGCCCGAGGCTGCTCCGGCGATCGTCGAAGCGCCTACTGCCGCACCGCCGGCCGAGCTTGACATTCCCGTCGACATCGCTCCGCCCGACGTACCCTCGCGCACGTCGCAGCCGCCGCCCTTGCCCGGCTCAGGCCCGCACAGCAGCCGCCCGCCCCTGCCGAGCCGCAATCCGCCGCCGCCGC
>JAYUYU010000159.1:0-16641 GCA_043752365.1 Myxococcales bacterium
GGCGGCTGGGCGAGCCTGGTCGCCGTCGTGGTCGTGATGCTCGTGAGCCATGGGATTCGTCATGCCACCGCAGACGCGGCGCCGGTCGGGGCATTACAGGCCGGTCCACGAAAGTCAGCACACGCTTCCACGTACGTGATGGGGACCGGCCCGGGGATTGTTCTCTACTGTCTTTGGGTAAAGGCCCGATTCGTCCACGACGTCGTCCTCCTCAGCAACGCTGGTGACCCCCAGGGTCACAGGCGGCTGAGGTTGTCACACGGGGCGCTAGCGGAAGACGGCCGCGCCCGGGCAGCGGTGCGCGGTCGGTCAAGCGGTCAAGCACTCGCTGCGTCGCGTTTTTAAACCGGACAGGGTGTCCCAAGGGGGCACCGCGAAGCCCTCTCATGCACGCCTCAAGTCGCCTCGACGTACGTTCTCAGTCGTTCAGTGCCCCGGCCGTGATCCACTCGCGGATCATCAGGATATCGGCGGGCTTGAGCGCTTCTTTGGGCGGCGGCGGCATTCGAGGGACATCCTCGCAGCGGTTGATGCCTTCGATCAGCATCACCATGTAGCTATTTTGCGGCTGGCCCGGCATCACGCGAGTGGTGGCCGCGTCGCCGTTACAGTGATCGGCGCTCACCTTGTTGACGATCATGGCATGCACGGCTGCTGGTGCTGCAGAGTAGTCCATACCATGCTCCTTCTTGATCGCATCGTGGCAGTCCGATAGGGCACAAGTCATCTTGAGGAGCGGAGCCACGTGGGTGGAAAACTTCGGGGGGCCACTCGGGCCGCCGCCAGAGCCGCCGTTGGACGCTATGCCGCCACCTGAGCCCCCCGCGCCGCCGACACCAACGACTTGTCCTCCGCTGGCTGCAGAGCCCCCGCTGGCGGCACCGCTCGTGCCGACGCCGCCACTTCCGCCGTTGGAAATTCCCGCACTCGTACCTCCGCCTCCGCCTCCGCCGATAGCCGGACTCCCGCCGAAACCGCCGATCGGGCTGCCTTCATCCAACGCCACACATGCGGCCGTGCCAAGCGTGAGCAGAACTAAGAGGAGCGTGGTTGTTGAGGGCGGACGATTCATGCGCGGACCTCTTGGGGCTGGGGGCGTGGCCGCTATGGTCCGAGACCACAACTGCCACCCACACTAATGAGCGATGCTAGTTACTATGGCTCACGAAAGCTGGTCAATTGCTGCGTGTCGCTAGATTGCCCGAATGGTGTCCACGCGCGCTGCAACAACTCACTGCCACTGTTAAATCGTCCAACAAGCTCCGCTCACGCGTGCGTCATCGTCGCGAATGGTCCGCTGGCACGATCCTTCGTACGCACCTCAGGGCAAGGTGACAGACACCTCTTTAGAGTAGGCGGAGATGCCCTTGCCGTTTTTTGCAGCGATGCGATAGGTGTACGCCGTGGCGGCCATCACCTCTGCGTCGTGATGAGCGACCTCATTGAACGGCGGGCTGGTGAGGACACTGAAGTCGCCGCCAGCGACCTTGCGCTCGAGGACAAAGCCGTCCTCGTCGGTGGAGTTGTCCTTCCACGTAACATGGATGGCGGGCCCAGCCAGCGGAGAAGCGCTCAGCTCCGTGGGCGCTCCGGGAGTACCGGTCCCGGCGCCGGGCGCGTTATCGTCGTCTCCGCCGCACGCATACAGTCCGGCTCCGAGCAGAGCAAATCCAATCGCGTTGCGCACTCGCTTCGAGTTCATGACTAATCTCTTCCTTTCTACTTGCTGAACGACGTCAACCTGAGCTCGCCCATCATTCCGCGTTCGGCGTGCTCGAGAATGTGGCAGTGGTACATCCAATTGCCGGGCGGTCCGTACCGAACTGCAAACCGTAAAACGGCTTCCTTGGGGACATTAACCGTATCTTTGAGGCCGTGATGAACCGGCGACACGCCATTGACGTCGAGGACCTGGAAGAACATGCCGTGAAGGTGAAAGGGATGATCCATTTCGGATTCGTTGTGGACCTCCCAGATCTCGACCGCACCCTCCACGCCTGAAATGGGGGTGTGCTCGGGAAATGACTCGTCGTTGATCATGAACTTCACGTCGGCGCCGTTCTCTTCCTCCGTGAGCTTGAATTTGCGCACAGGAGTGTCCGGCAGCACCGGCAGGGGTGACCACTCTCCTGAGATGAAGGGGAGCTCCGGCGCCGGTTGCACGGCACTACGTTCGAGTACGTTCACGCGCATGAGGTCCAGCGGGCCCGAATCGGGGATCGAATGCCCACGATCGTAGTGCACCGTTTGCAAGACGAGCGCGCTTCCGACATCAGCGTCGCCAAATCCAACCAAGACCTCGTAGCGTTCGCCAGGCGCGATGAGCAAGCGGTCCGTGTAGTACGGCCTTTCCAGAAGATCGGCGTCCCATGCGATCACGAAAAGCGGGCGATCATCTTCGAACCGCAAGTTGAAGAAACGGCCATTCGCGGTATTGACGAAACGCCACCGTTCCCGCGTGCCCGCCCTTACCGGAAGCTTAGCGTCGGAACGTCCGTTGACGAGCAGGACGTTGCCTCGTCGGCCCAACATGACGTCGAGCGCCTCAGTAGCAGTCGACAGCTGGCCGGTCGACTCGAGCTTGACATCGTCTAGCACGAAGACTCGATCAGCATCGGCAGGCACGGGGCCATCCCCCTGAACTCGGACCGCCCCGTATAGCCCACGTTCGATGAGCTCGTCGGCCATCATGTGCGGGTGGTACCAAAAGGTACCCGCGTCGAGCGCGGTGAACTCGTAGTCAAACGTTCCGCCCTCTGCCACGGCAACCTGGGCCGCGGGCGTGCCATCCGCCGCGTTGGGAAGACGAAGGCCGTGCCAATGCACCGTCATCTCGTGAGCGAGCTCGTTGCGAAAGTGCACGATGACGCGATCGCCCACCTTGGCTTCGAGAATCGGCCCGGGCACCTTACCGGTCGTCTCCGGCACGGCGCCATCGCGGAAAGCCAGCACGTCGGCGCGCTTTCCCGGCAGGTATTCGGCCCTCCCCGCGCCGGCAACCAGCTCTACTTCGACGACATCTGCGTCGGGGTTCAAGTCCAAAAGCGGCACCAGATCGAGTGAGATAGTCTCGGGACCTCCGGCAAGCTCCTCGATTTCGGCGGAGGTGCACCCGGTGAGCGCAGCAAGGGCGACAAACACAGTGGCGGTTCTAAACAGCTCGTTCATGCCATGCGCCTTCGGGTCGACTCGTCGGTGCGGACCCCGATTCGGTGTCGCGGTTCTGGCCGATGGCTTGCGTCGTCGGACGTGAGCAAAGTGGCGCAAAGGATTTGGCCCGTCAAGTGACCGGATCGGTCACACCGCGTCTCTTACTACTCCAAAAATCCACATGTGGAGACTGGAGGAGACCAAACAGAATATTTAGGCGGACGGTGCCGAGAACGAACCAGCCACTGCCGACAGTCGGAAGGCTCGGGGCGCCAACTCCTTCGCGATGGAGCCCCAAGCCAAGCCCGTCATTCGTCGAGCATGAGCTGCATCTCGCCGATTTCGGTCGCCTGCGCATCGAACATCGTGTCGCTCAGGGCTCGCAGCTCCGCGTCGGTCACGTGCGGTTTGGCGCGGTGCGATGTCGGGAGCGCTGAAGAATGGTGCACGATCATTTCCTGCAGGAACATCCGATCCAGCTCGGCGCCGCTCATGGTCGACATTGCCTCCATTTCTCGCATTGCATGGGGGTCGTCGGGCATGGCCGGAGAGTTCGCGCTGCCCGCGAGCTCGGCACGCTTCTCCCGCATAAGCGTTATCTCCGCGGATTGCGCGTCTGCCATCATGGTTGCCATCGCCTTTACGTCTGGGCTCTGGCCGTGCGCCACCACGTGCTCGGCCATTTCGACCGCCATCTCATGGTGCGGAACGAAGAAGTCGATGAACTCCACGTCGTTCTCAGGGGTGAGCGGCAGACGGCGATCACCCACGAGCCCGAAGTCGGGCCGCGCGGGATCGCTCGCCCCCATGTCTTCGCCGGCACCCATAGCGCCGAGCTTACGAAGTAGCGCGTGCATCTCACCAATCTCGGTGGCCTGCGCTTTCATCATATCACTCGCCATTTGCTGAAGCTCCGCGCTCTCGAGGAAGGGCAGGCTCCGGTGCGCGGGGGCCAAGCCAGCCGCATGGTGCGGTATCATTTCCAACAGGAACATCTCGTCGAGCTTTGTTCCCGACGCGGAGCCGATGCTCTCCATCTCTATTTCCGCGTGCACGTCGACCGGGGGAAGTGGCACCGTCCCGCTGAGCTGTGCTCGTACGGTTTCCAACGTCAGCACCTCTGCCCTCTGCACATCGATCATCTTCTGCGCCATTGCCTTGACGTCGGCGTTGCTGCCGCGCTCGATGACTTCGAGGGCCATGTCGATTGCCATCTGATGATGAGCGATAAAGAACTCTGAAAATTCGAGGTCGTTGGTCGGCGTGTAAGAAATCCGTCGATCACCCTCGACGGCAAACGCCGGATGGGCGGTGTCGGCTGCGCCTTCTCCCCCCATTCCGGCTCCGCCAATAGCGGGGTGCGTGCCACCGCCATGTGTGCCGCCGGCTGCGGAACCGCTGGTGGCCGCGCCAGCGACATTGCTTTCGCCTGCGGCGCCGCCGTTCACGTCGTCGTTATCGCCGGAGTCGTCGCCGCAACCTGCGGCGAGGGTGCCGAGAACTGCCGCGAGCGCGGCAGAGCGGACCAACCAGCGCGGGCGCGACCGTTGTCCGGTGCGATTGGGAGTTTTGGATTTCTCGTCGAGCATGACGTGGTACTTCATGGAAGTGTTGTTGTGGAGCAAGTCCCGGCTCGCAATGCCACCACAGCACTTTCGTGCGAGGCAATTTGTGCAGAACAACGCTGCCTCGATGTGGCTATACGGATTCTGCACGACCGCGCAGGTGCCGTGGGCAGGGCGCTGCGAGCTCTGGCAGCTACCGCGAATCGCTACCTAAGCCGCAAGCGCTCTCGGACTCCGCGCGCTGCTTGACGCTGCTCTTCACTACTCGGTGGGCCCCCAGGTGGCGGGGGCGAGGCCTACAAGGGCGTCGCAATCAGGCCATCACGACGATGGGTTTGAAGCCGCCCAGATGCTGGCGGCGGTCACTTGATCATCGTGGCAGTTAGTGTGACCGAACAGGTCACTTGCTCATGCAGACGTGATCCAGCGTGCAGCACGTCCACAGCCATCTTCCCGGAAGTCGTGGGGCGGGCGAACTGCAATTCACACCCGCGCCGGCAGCGGTGCGCTCCTGGGCTGCCACCTAGGGCTTGTAGGCGAGGAGGTTCTCACGAGACTGAAAATAGAAAACGGCCCCGGTGTCGTTCTTGCCGATGACAGCCGACGCCTTGTCGACGGGTTGGCCGCTAACTGGATCGGTGCCGGTTCTTGCCTTGGGCTCTTTTTCGAGTTTGCCCTTACACATCGCGCAGCACCCGTAGTACGTCTTACCGCCAACCTCGGTGGGTATTTGCGATACCCCCATGAACTGGTTGTTGACCATGCAGACCTGAGTAGGGTCAGTGACTTCGGTTAATGCAGGAACCGGTGCGTTTGCTGCAGCAACCGGTGCGTCATTCGTGACGCCGACGGACGAAGCCGTCAGACTGGCGGAGGAGACTGCCGGCTCGGGTGCGGCCTTTTCAGTGCGAGAGCTGCAGGCGAGATTCGCGGCGGCAGCGGCGATCAATGCGACGGCGATCGAAATCTTCAAGGGGAACTCCAGTGGGTAGCCGGCACCGGCTTCTGAGCGCTTGAGGCGAGCACGCTAGGTCTAGGCGTAGCGCGCCCCGACCGGGCCGGGCGAATCGCAGCAATTCGGTCTAGCGTTGCACATCTCATTCCTGAACTGCACCGCCGCGCTCAGCGAGGGTCCACAACGTGCACTAAGGTCCGCGGCTGGAAACCTTGCAGCACAACACATTCGTTTTCTACAAAAAGTGGAGTTTCTGTAACCAACCATGTCACTACCTGTGACCGAACCAGATACAAACGCCGGCGACGCCGCAAGGCTACGCAGCGCTAGGGTGCCCGGCTCACCTATCTTGGCGCGCCGGCTGGCAGCTGGGTTTGCGCTCGTCAGCGCAGTAGCGCTCGCCATGTGCGTCGTCCTGGAAGTGTTACTGGGCACGGTTCAGAGCTCCGTCGCCAAGATGCAGGCGGGCGAGGCCGCGATCCGCGATGGCCTCGCCCTGGCAACGGCCGTCCGGGAGCAGTACATCCACCAAGCTCACATGCTCGTCGAGCGGAATGCCGGCCACATGGATCACTACCCGGCATGGGTCCAAAAGGTTCGGACAGGCGCGACCAGCCTCCGCGCGCGCTTACCCCCGAACGAGCACTGGCGCATCGATAGGGTCATTGCCAACAGCGCCGAACTCGACGAGCTGTTTCGAAACACGCTCTTTCCCGCAATGGAGCGCCCAGACTTTGCGGACGTGATACGCGAACACCATGGCCAAGCGGAGCGGCTATCCGCCGGGGCGGTCGTTCAAGCGGATGCTCTGGCACGGTCCGCGGAAGCGGGGATGGCCCATGAGCACCATCACGCGATTCGTGCCAGTCGCCTCGGCTTGGCGGCGGGTGCTTTCGGGATGTTGCTCATTGTTGCGCTATCGGTGATGTACACGCGCCGCCTGAAGAACTCGTTCTTATCGCCCTTAGCCGCTCTCGTCAGTGCAGCCAACCGGTTGGGCAAAGGCGAATTCGGCACGCGAGTCGGAAAAATTGGCGAAGGTGAGCTTCAGGCCGTGGCGGACGCCTGCGATCACATGATTGTGGAGCTGCGGGCGCGCGAACGTCGGCTGCTCCAGGCTGAACGAATGGCCGTGGTCGGCCAGTTCGCAGCCGGCATCGCACACGAGATCAACAACCCAATTGGAGTCATCCGAGGCTACTTGAAAACGATGAAGCCCTCGCAACCGCCAGAAATGCTGCGCGAGGAATTGCAGATTCTGGACGAAGAGGCCGCCGCCTGCCAGCGCATCGCGGAAGACTTGCTCGCGTTCGCCCGCCCCGGTGAGGTGACGAAGAGTTGGATCCCTGTTGACGAAGTGCTGCGCTCGGTCGTCCAGCGGTTCTTGGAGAGCGGTGAGGCCAACGGACACCCGATCGCCGTTGCTCTGCAGCCGGCTCGAATTTTTGCCGACGCCGGCCGCCTGCGCCAGGTCATGAGCAATCTGCTACGGAACGCGGTTCAGGCCAGCCCCCGCTTGGAACCCATTGATGTTGAAGGAGCGCTAGCGGCCGATGGATGCCTGTATCGCTTTTGTGTGATGGACCAAGGCCCGGGGGTGCGCGATGAGAACAAGGCGCGTATCTTCGAACCGTTTTTCTCCATGCACAACGGGGGATCTGGACTCGGTTTAGCGGTCTGCCACGGCATCGTAGCCGCTCACGGCGGCACCATATCCGTGGAAGATCGAGCTCGGGGCGGCGCCGTTCTTCAGGTGTCGTTGCTCGTCGATTCCGTCGAGGCAGCAAGGCAGGCCTCATGACTAATGTGGCGAAGCTCCCGACGATCTTGGTAGTCGACGACCACTCGAACATGCTGCGGCTGCTGACGAAAGTGCTGAGCGGAGACGCCCGCGTGATTACGGCGCGAGGTGGACATGAGGCCATCGAGCTCCTGTCACGCGAGCGCGTCGCGGTCGTGCTTGCTGATCTCAGCATGCCCGAGGTCGACGGTCTCGAGGTTTTTAGGAGCTGTAGGCGCCTTCAGCCTGAGGCGCAGCTCATACTAATGACCGCCTACGCTTCCGTGCCCTCTGCCGTGGAGGCGCTTCGGCTGGGGGCGTTCGAGTACCTCACCAAGCCCTTCGAACCAGAGGAAGCTAGAGCTGCTGTGCTACGGGCACTCGGGCGTGCGCCGGGTGCGCTTCAGCCATCAACGGGCGAGTTGCTACCGGGCATGGTCGGAGTCTCTGACAAAATTCGCGAGGTCGCCGCGCTCGTTCGCAAGTTTGCGCCAAGCCAGGCGACAGCTCTGCTGCTGGGCGAAACCGGCACGGGGAAAGAGCGCATTGCGCGCGCCATGCATCTCTTGAGTCCTCGGGCTGACCACCGCTTCGTGGCCATCAATTGCGCGGCCATTCCCGGTGACCTCTTGGAGAGCGAGCTCTTCGGCTTTGCGCGCGGGGCGTTTACGGGTGCAACGCGCGATCGGGCGGGGCTTTTCGAGGAGGCCAGCGGTGGAACCCTTTTCCTGGACGAGATCGGAGAGATGCCGCCTGCCCTCCAGGCGAAGCTCACCAGGACCCTTGAAGAGCGTACGGTCCGAAGACTGGGTGAGCCCGCGGAGCGAGAGATCGACGCGCGCATCATCGCCGCCACCCATCGGGACATCGAGGGTATGGCGGCCGCCGGAGCCTTCCGCGAAGATCTCTGGTATCGCCTCAACGTCGCCACGATCCACGTGCCTCCCCTACGCGAACGCCGTGACGACATCGAGCTATTGGCGACGCGCTTCCTCGAGGACTTGACGGCAAAGGGCGAAGGCTCACCTTCGAGCCCCGGCTTCACTCCGATGGCTATGGGGGCCTTGCTCGGCTACAGTTGGCCGGGTAACGTCAGGCAGCTTCGTGCCGCTGTCGAGCGTGCAGCACTGCTATCCGGCGGCCTGCGCGTAGACGTGGGCCACTTGCCGCCGCAACTCACGGAGGCACCTCCCCTGGGATCCGGGGTGGATCTCGCCGGGCTGCCCTGGGTAGAGGCGCTGAAAACGGCGCGTGCAGGCGCCGCGGGGTACTACCTCGAAGAGGTGCTGCGACGACACGCGGGCAACGTCGCAGAGGCTGCGGCGCACGCCGGAATTGAACGAGAGAGCTACTATCGTCTGTTGCGACGCTTTGGTGCAAAGGTGGACCGGAGGGCTTCCGAGTTTCCGCCGCAGGTCGAGGAGTCCGACTTGGGGACGCAGTCCGACGGGGCGGGTGGCGAAGACACTGCAGACGTTGACTAGGCCCACGGCGGTACACTCCTTGCTTGAGGGCGGTAACCAACTGCTCCGGAGTTTGCCCGCATTAATGTCTCAGATGTCGTGGTTGTGAAACCACGGAGGTAAATGCATGTCTCTGAAAATCACTTTTTTGTTTGTCACTGGTATTGTCGCTACATCGCTCTTGAGTGCTGGTTGCGGAGGGAGCAGTCCAGCGCCTGAAGCGCCCGGTGCCGCGCCGGAGGCTCCGCCCGCGGATGTACCGGCGGAGCCTGCGCCCGCATCCGCCCGCGCAGGCGAGCATACGATGCCTGACGGAACGAAAATGTCGGGGGATGCCCACAAAGACCACGACCACTCGAAATAGCTGAGGTCGGCAGCGGTTTAGCGCAACACCCGCTGGGCAGGCGGCCCCGCTGTACACTGGTTGAGCTGCTCAACGATTACGAAAGTGACGACGAGCGCGACGCATCCAACGCCTAGCCAGCGTTTGATGCGCGCTCGTGGTTGACCTTGCTCCGCACGTTGGCACTCAGAGCAGCTCACGGTCGTGCCCTCATCGAACCAAGTCGTAGCACGGCGACGTGGCTGGCCCCCGGCGTGGCTCAACAAGTTACGCTGTAACTGGCGGGGTCACTTGCTGCTCGTGCCAGCGCCTTCCATATGAAACGCATTTGCCAACCAACCAGTGGAAACTGCGGACTGATGGGTACATATGAACTTGTTTGGTTGATGCCGAACTACAACACTCGCTACCCATGCGTTCCAGCATGAGGTGCCGTGCCGCTAGCACCGCTGGCTGCGGCGCCGCCCGTGGCGCCAGTCCCGCCCGTGGCGCCAGTCCCGCCCGTGGCGCCGGTCCCGCCGGTCCCTCCGGTAGCGTTCGCTTCGTCAGTGGGATTTGCAGACAACTCGTTAGAGTAGGGTGAGAAAGTGTCCCCCTTCTTGCAGCGAAGTCGATACGTGTAGGCCATGTCTTCGATGGCCGCCGGGTCGACCTTGTTGTCTGCCGAGCCCGGGACGGAAAACGCCTGCGCATAGCCCATGCTCGCGGTCTTTCGTTCGCCAGCGACGCTGTCGCAGTCAGGCGTCATGTTCATCCATTCCAGGTGCAGCGCGCCCTGTATGGGCATCACCTTCGTCAGCATCGGCGCCTGCGGCCCATCCCCCATGTTCATGTCAGAGGAGCAAGCCAGCAGTGTAGAGAAGGCAAGAGTCGACACCAGCACCGCGAGTTTGAACATGAGGCGCGCCGGGTGCAATTAGTGCGCCGGTCGCCGACTCATGAATTGGGTGGTCGGGGAGCTGGTTCATCCGGCGTTGTGACCCAATGAGTCATTGACGTAACTGGAGGGGGCACAAGGTGGCGCCATCCGGCATGCGACGGGCGAAAGTGCTGTTTGACGCCGCCGGTCCGCGCGAACGACTGGATGCTCGGGGCGGCGTGAAGTTCTCTCGCAGGTGCGCGGCTAACTCGCGCTGCAGTTTCTTGCGTTGGGGTGCGCAGCTAATGTCGAGTCCCGGGGCCGTACGACTGAAGCTGGCTCGGTCATGTTGTAACCGCCTCGGTCACCAATGCGAGTTGAGAGACTCCCCGTCGACGCCAAAGTATTGGATATCGAACGCGGCTCGTAATTTGCAAAGCACGGCATCGAGCAACCATGGGCTAGCTCATGACGCTCGGGATCGCGGGGGTATGGCTTTGGCTGCCGGTTCCTCATCGAGACGCGCGTCGAAGCGGAGGTGCTCATCACGAGCACGCTGTCCGATTGGTTAGGCGCTCCTGCTACCTCAGCAATGCACAGCAACATGAACGGTACAACACATGGACGGCACACCGCTGGCGCTTCTTCTATCCACTCTTGATCGAGCTCGCTCCGGCTCGCCGCTCGTTGCACTGAAAGAGCTTCGTCAGTTTCTCATGTTTCCAAGAGCGTGGAACGCCGTGCGAGGTCAATTCGGCAGCTTCGAAGAAGCAGGCCGCTCGGCACCGCAAGCGGGAAAGGTCGGCTACGACACGGAACAACATGCGAGTCTTTACGATGAGCGGATCGGAAAAACTCTCATTTCGGACTATGCCGTCCTGTTCTGGTTGTCGCGCGTGGCGGCAGAGGTTAAGTCGGTTTTCGACATCGGTGGGCACAAAGGCGAGCTGTTCTATGGGTTTCGCGCAGTGCTCCCGGCGCTCGACGCGCTTCGTTGGCTCGTTCACGACCTGCCGTCGTCGACGCATGCCGGCCGAATACTTGCCGAACAGAACGGCGTCTCGGCCCTGAAATTTACGACCGACCTGGGGGATGGGAACGGCTGCGGCCTGTTGATCGCTTCGGGGGTGCTCCAGTACTTGGAGCAATCATTGGCGTCCATTCTCGGCTCCTGGGAGGATGCCCCGCGATACATCATCGTCAACAACACGCCGATGTTCGAAGGGAACGAGTACGTAACGCTCCAAAACATTGGCGTCAGCTATAACCCCTACCGTGTATTCAATCGCGCACGTTTGATCCGATCCCTAGAGGAACGAGGGTATGTGCTTCGAGACCATTGGCGAACGGAACGATCGATGGCCGTCCCGCTTCGGCCCGACCTATTCGTGGACGCCTATCAGGGGTTCTTCATGGAAAAGCTCCGCTGATAGGCCCTCTACCTTGCCGCCACGGGGCCAGAGAGGCGACCCTGGCCCTGCCGCTGCAACGTGGTCGAGCTGCTCTTTGTGATGCCGCCGAGCTCCCACAGCGCTACGGAGTAGCAGACCATGACGATCCGCGCTGGTGACGGATTCCTGTTCGGAAGCCTCGGCCCCGGAGAGCGCGACGAACGCGATGTTCGCGCGCAGGCGAGACTAGTCTTAAGGGCAGGGGCCTGCGCAGAAGAAGGCCAGATCGTCGATCCAGAGGTCGAAGCTTCCGCCACCGTCACCCACGTGGAAGTCGATGCTCACGGCCTGGGGCTGCGGCACGCCAAAGTCTTCGAAGGAAAGCGTTACTTGTTGCCACCCGCCCCCGACGGCGACTGACAGCGACGAGGCAGGTGGCGATTCCCCCCAAGCTGTGACCGTCGAACCGTCGTTCAGGAGCACGTCGAGCTTGCCGCTCGTGCTCGAAAGGCGTGTCCAGAAGGTCAGGCCCGCGTAGGGGCTGAGGTCTACAGGGCGGCGTTGAGGATGATCTAGCTCAAACCAAAGTACGACGCCCGAGGGAAACCCCGCACCACTGACGTGACGGGCTTGTTTACTCCCGTCGCGCGGCGGTTCGATTGGAGAGAGCTCGACGTCACGCACCCTGTCGGAGCTCCAGAACCAGTTGCCGAGGTTCCACCCGCCGGCCGGCGAACCCCAGAAGATTGCGGCAGAACCCAGTGCCACGGGCGCTCCGCTTGCGTGGCTCTCGTCGTCAATGGGATTGATGGTGGAGCCACCGCCAGCGCTCGCAGTACCACTACCCGCCTTGCCGCCTGCACCATCGTGATTGCTGCCCGCCGTAGACCCGTCGTTGATAGCGCCGGCGATGGCCGAAGGGCCATCCGCCGGGGGCTCGGGGACCCCGCCGTCACTTTGCGCACGGCCTCCGCAGCCCTGTAGCAGAACTACACCCAAGACGGTCGTCCACCGAAATGCCATGCACTACTTTAGTTCATGCAACGTGACCAGTCGACGAAACGAGCTAGCCGCCAGCATTTTCCGCTCGCTTCGTGGCGGCGTCGGCCACACGCGGCACCGAGGGCGATGCGCGCAAGCGTTGCAGGAGCTTGACGAACTCCACAACAGCGACCGGCGTCAAAGAACCCACTGCAATGAGTCCCCAATCTGCGGACGTGAGCGGTACGGTGTGCAGCACATTCCGCAGCAATGGCACGTAAACGGCTGCGAGCTGGAGCAGTACGCAGACAAGCGTCGCTCCCCAAAGCCAGCCGTTCGTGAATAGGCGGGAGGTGAAAGCCGAGCGCTTCCGTGAACGCGCGTTGAAGGCGTGAAAGACCTGGGCGAGCGCGAGCGTCATGAACGCGATCGTGACGGCGTGTTTGAGCCCTTCGCCCTCGCTGCCGTACCAGCGCATTCCGAGCGCGAACGCTACCAGCGAACAGCCGCTCAGCAAGAGACCCTGCCACACGATCAACCAGCCAAAGCTGGCCGTCATCAGGGGCTCGCTCGGATCGCGGGGCGGCTGCCTCATGACATCCGGCGCCGATGGCTCGAGCGCCAGCGCCAGCGCCGGGAAGATATCGGTAACCAGGTTGAGCCAGAGGATCTGCAGCACGCCGAGCGGCAGCGGCCAGCCCAGCATGATGGCTGTGAACACAGTCGCAATTTCGGCGAAGTTGCAGGAGAACAGGTAGTGAATGAAGCGCAGGATGTTGTGGACGATGATTCGTCCCTGCTCGACTGCGCCCACGATGGTTGAAAAATTGTCATCGGTAATGACCATGTCCGACGAGTCTTTGGCCACCTCGGTACCCCGAATGCCCATGGCGATACCGATGTCCGCTTTGCGTAGCGCAGGCGCATCGTTGACACCGTCTCCGGTCATGGCCACCACATGACCCTGCTTCTGGAGCGCCTCGACGATGCGCAGCTTGTGCTCCGGCGAAACGCGGGCGAACACCGCAACGTCAGCAACGATGTTCTTCCAGCCTTCATCGTCGAGGCCGCCTAGCTCGCGCGCGTGCACCGACCGCAGGCGCTTGCCCTGCGGGTCGAGATCCAAGCCGAGCTGCTTCGCAATCTCGCCGGCGGTGGCCTGCTGATCGCCTGTGATCATGATGGCGCGAATCCCCGCTTCGCGACAGGTAGCGATGGTGGCTTTGGCCTCGTCGCGCAGCGGGTCGATCATGCCGACCAAGCCGACGAACGTGAGCTCGCGAGTGAGATCCTCGTCGGTGTACGATTCAGGCAGATCGCGGTACGCGAGCCCAAGCACGCGCATCGCGCCGGCCGCGAGCTCCTCGTTGACTGCCCGTCCGCGCTCGAGGTGCTCCTTCGTCATTGGTGTGACGCCATCCGGGCCAAGCAGCGCCGAGCTGGCCTCGAGCACGGCTCCTGGTGATCCCTTGACGTAGGCCACGGCGCGTCCTTCGGGCGTCTTGTGCACGGTGGCCATGCGCTTCGTCTCGCTGCTGAAAGGAACCTCCTTCTGTCGCGGGTAATCGCGGTCGAGCGTTGCCCGAGTGAGCCCCGCCTTCTCCGCTGCGACGACCAGGGCCGCCTCCGTGGGATCCCCCAGCACCGTCGGATTGCCCTGCGAGCGATCCAGCTTGGCGTCGTTGCAGAGTGCTGCAATGCGGAGCGCGATGACTAGCGCGTGATGAGGACCGTCTGCGGCCGTGGGGTCGAGCTTTTGGCCACCCACTGTCAGGTCGCCCTCAACCGCGTAGCCCGTTCCGGTGACTTCTACGCGTTGCCCTGCGACATCCAGGGCGCGGACCGTCATCTCATTGCGCGTCAGCGTGCCGGTTTTGTCGGTGCAAATCACCGTCGTCGAACCGAGCGCTTCGACGGCCGGCAGCCGGCGGACCAGCGCGTGCATAGCGGCCATTCGTTGCATCCCGACCGCGAGCGTCATCGTCGTCACCGCCAGGAGGCCTTCCGGTACCGCCGCGATCGCCAGGGAAATGCCAACCTCGACCATGTAGAGGAGGTTGTTGCCCCGAAGCCAGCCGACGAGCACGATGACCGCGCAGAGCACCAGCACGATGACGAGTAGCGCTCGACTCAGCTGCGCCAGTTTCGCTTCCAACGGCGTACCAGCGTCGCCCGCTTCCGCGATCAGCGTGCCGATTTTGCCCATTTGCGTGCGCGCGCCGGTAGCGGTAACGACCAGCGTCGCCCGACCGTCGGTCACTGCGGTGCCCAGGTGCGCCATGCTGGCCTGGTCGCCGAGCGCCGCGTCGCGGTCCGCGACCGTGTCGGCAGACTTCAGCACGGGCAATGACTCACCAGTCAAAGCTGCTTCATCGACCTGCAAGCGAGCCTGCTCGATGACGCGGCCATCCGCTGGCACGCGATCACCGGCGGCGAGCAGCACTGTGTCACCGGGAACCAGCTCTCCCGCGGGCAGCTCGTGTTCTGCGCCGTCACGGCGCACGCGGGCCACGGAGACTGCCTGCTTGCGCAGGCCCTCCAGGGCGCTGGCCGCCTTCCACTCGGTCACGAAGCCGATCGCCGCATTGAGCACGATGACGATGAAGATCGCGACGGCCTCGACAGTATCACCCAAGGCGATGGCTACGCCGCCCGCCGCAACCAGCAGGGCGACGATCAGACTCTTGAACTGGTGAACGAAGATGGCGAAGGCGGAGCGCTGTTTCGGGGGAGCAAACTCGTTTTTGCCATGCTGGGCCAGGCGTTCGCCGGCATCCGCGCTGGTCAGCCCACGCTCGATGTTGGCGCGCAGCGCACGGGTTACGTCCTCTGCCGAGCGCGCATGCCATTCCGGCCGTTCGGGTGCGACGTCCGAGGGTCCAGAGGGCTGGGGCACACGCCCTACCCTGCAATATCGGGACCAGAAGCGGAACTCCACTCCCGTAGGATAGTAGTGCAGCGAGCCACGCATACTCTGCGCGCTCGCCCTGCTCGTGCGCAATTCGTTCACTGACGAGCACGACGAGACACCACGAATGGCTCAGCGATCATCGCCTCGCTGACGGTCGCTTTTGTCGGCCGACCCAATGGATTCGACCAGGTGCAGGTCGCGGTCCTTCACCAGCCAACTCGCTTGCCCCGATCGCGCACCGGCCTGTAGTGACGAATATGTTGCGTCGCGCACTCAAGCGGTGCGCGACGGACGTCGGCTGTTCGTCGCCAATCATCCGTACGTAGTTGGGGGGTAATGCGCTCTTGGTCGTTTGGCGCTGGCGCGGCGGCACCGTTCTTGCTTCGCGCCGGACCATGATCCTCTGCGGTACAGATCTTTCGCCTGCGTCCGAGAGCGCCGTGAAGTGCGCAGCCGCCATGGCCAAGAAGCTGCGCCTGGATCTGCTCTTGGTCACGGTGCTGCCTCGCGACGACGCGACAGGTCGCGGGGCCGCCGAGCTCCGCTTGGAAGAGGAGGCGGAACAGCTCCGCCGCGATTCTGGCGTCTCTGTCGAGACGCGCGTCGCGCACGGGAACCCGGATGAGCAACTCTTGCAGCTCTCGCAGAGCGGCCACGTCAGGCTGCTGGTCGTCGGCGCCGAGGGCAGCTCCCGTCGGTCGCGCCGGCTGGGCAGCGTGCCCGAACGCCTCTGTCAGGCGGGGACGGTTCCGGTTTTTGTCTCTAGGAACGCTGCCGGCCTCGAGGCGTGGAGTCGCGAGACGAGGCCGCTTCGAGTGCTCCTGGGCTCGGGTCTCGGGGATACCTCGCGAAGCGCGCTGAGCGCGGTGAGCGGTTGGAACGATCTGGCGCTGACCGTCGCTCACATCGCGTGGCCCTATGGCGAACACTATCGCCTGGGAGTCAGCGGTCCCATGCCGCTCGATCACCTTCGTCCCGAGGTCCACCAGCACCTCCTGGAGGATCTCGGGCGGTGGGCAAGTCAGACGCCCTGCGCGGCGTCTCCGAAGCTGAGCGTCACTCCCGGTTGGGGCAGGATTGACAGTCATCTCGCCCAGCTAGCGTACGAGAAAGAGGCCGACCTCTTGGTCGTGGGCAGTCACCGCCGCAATCTGGCATCGCGACTTTGGCACGGCTCCATTTCTCGTAGCGCCATCCACTCCGCCGACTGCAACGTGCTCTGCGTTCCCGACCGACCGGAACC
>JAYUYU010000160.1:0-2737 GCA_043752365.1 Myxococcales bacterium
GAGACGCTCGAGCAAGCGCATGCCGAGGCGTTCGGCAAGCTGACGCC
Organism: Myxococcales bacterium; assembly: GCA_043752365.1. Classification (GTDB taxonomy): domain Bacteria; phylum Myxococcota_A; class Polyangia; order Polyangiales; family Polyangiaceae; genus PMG-095. The sequence continues at coordinate 48 of JAYUYU010000160.1, forward strand.
CGAGCAGCGACGTCAGGTGATCGGGCAACTCGCAGAGGAAGCTCCCGCCGCCGAGCGCGCAGCCGTCGCCGCCACCGCCGTGGACGACCCCCAAGCGTTGGCTCGCGTCGCGACCCGCGCCGAGATGCGCAACCCGGGTACGGTGGAGCGAACGCTCGGTGCGGGCGGCGGAATGGGCCTCGGGGCGAGCTTGCTTTCGAGCTTTGCCATGGGCTTTGCCGGCAGCATGGTCGCGCAATCCGTCTTCAGCGCTCTAAGCGGCCCGGGCGATCACGGCACCGCTGATGAAGGCGGCGCCGAGGAGGAATCGAGCGAGACCGCGCAAGCCGACGACGGCGGGTTCGATGATGGCGGGTTCGATGGCGGCGACTTCGACGTTTGAGCCCCGAAGTCACGCGAAGTTTGCTGGCACTTTAGACGGAAGCAGGGGCGCTAGAGCCACTTGCGGCTTTTGAACCAAAGCAGCATGCCGAGCGGCAAAAGCACGCAGATGCCCAGACCAACCCACATCAGCGCGACGCTACCGAACGGTAGGTGCTCGAAATTCTGCCCGAAGAATCCGGTCACGAAGCCCAGCGGCAGAAAGATGGCGCTCAGCAACGTCAAGCTCTTCATGATCTCGTTGGTGCGGTTCGACACCAACGAGAGATGAGCGTCGAGAACGTTACTCAGAATCTCACGCTGCGTGTCGATCGCTTCCGACATTCGCAGCAGCATGTCGAGCACACGCCGAAAATACAGCCGCGAGCGCTCGTCGACGTAAGTCGTACCGGAATCCAGGATGAGCGAGAGCACCTCGCGCTGCGGCACGATCAAACGGCGCGCTCCGGCCAGGCGACGCTTGGCGACGAACAGCTCGGGTAGCACGTCATCGTCCTGCTTTTGCAGCACTGAATCCTCGATTTTTTCGACGCTCTCGAACAGCACGTCGAGCGCGTCGAAGTTGGCGTGCGCCAGGCGTTCGCAGATCAGGTAGTACGCGTAGACGAAGCTCCGTTCGAGCAAGCTCGGCTCGGCGAGCAGCCGCTGGCTCACCCCTGCCACCTCGGGCAGCTGGGCGTCCTGAATCGTGATCAGGTAGCCTTCGCCGAGAAAGGCATGCAGCTCGAGACTCGTGAGGGGATCGTTTAAGCCCACCGGCACGACCAGCTTGTGCAAGACGATGAACAGTTGCTCGCGGTATTCTTCGATCTTGGGTCGCGTGTCGACGCGCAGGCACGAGTCGATGGCCACCGGGTGTAAAACGAAACGCTCGCGCAACAGCTCGAGCTCGGCTGAAGTCGGGGTCACGACGTCGAGCCACAGCCGCTCGCCTGGCTGGGGAAGCCGCACCGCAGCCGCGCCCTCCACCCATGCCGGAGCGGCTCCGTCCCGAATCAAGAGCGAACGCAACATTGCGAAAGCAGCCTAGCCGGATTTGGGCGCGCTGGCGCCGAGCCCTTGAAGCGCTGGGCGCCGGCATAGTCTTGCGCGCTCGGCTTGCAAAAGGCGGCTGTTTCGCAGCCCGGTCGAGAAGTCGTAGCCACGGCCTTCGCAGCTGGCTAGCCTGACAAGGCTGGGCATGTTTTCGCCAGAAGCCAACGACGCTCTCGCTGTGTTGATGCAGGCGCTCACACAGCAGCCTGATCTAGAAGAACACGTTCACGAGCGCTGGCGCTCGCGCGGTGGGGCTCAAGCCTTGCCGCTGGCCGACGAGGTGTTGGCCGCCGCGGATGCCTTGGGCAAAACGCTGCTCGAGCTTTCTCAGCCCGGGCAAGACCCGAGCTCGCTATCCGAGCCGTTCGCAGAGCCGAGCGCGCCGGTGCTGCTGCTGTGGTGCTACGCCAGCACCTGGCGCCGCGACATTCAGCTGTCGCCAATGCTGACGCTGGCCGCCAAGCAAACCGAGTTGCGCGAGCGGGTCGCAGCCGTGGCCAGCGGCCGAGTGCTGGAAGGCCCGCTGTTGGACGCTTTGGCGTGCGCACCGCTGATCGGTGACGGCGAGCAGCTGGCATTGCCTCAAAACGCCGAAGCACGAGCCCGCCTCGAGATTCTGATCTGGGAGGCCGGCGCTAGCGCGCTCGAGGTTCCGGCCCTCGGCCGTTGGCTATTCGGAGCGAGCTCGACCTTCGAGCAAATGGTGCGCGGCCCCGCGCGCGGCGCACTGCGCGGCCGTGTCTTGGCCGCCCGCTGCCTCGAGGTGAGCGTCTCTGGCATGCCTGCCATGGCCGATCCGGAGCTGATCGGTCGCACGCTGCAGGTGCTGCAGCCGCTCTTGTTGCACCCAGAGCCCTTGGTCTGGATCCACGCCGCGCGCGCGTTGGGCCGCCTAACCGGCAAGCTCGAGCAGATGGAAGGCACGCTGCTCGACTGGGTGCTGGGCGATTCAGCGGTGCTGCGCCAACGCGCCATGACCGCTTTCGCGTCGCTGCCGGAAGAGCGACTCAAGTTCTTGGGCGGGCAGCTGATAGCGCTGCTCGAGTCGCCCACGGAAGCGGTCTGGGCGCTGGGCGCTGCAGCAGCCGCCACGCCCTATCTATTCTTCGAACGCCGCCCGCTTTGGGATCGGCTGGCCAAACGCATCCTCAAGGGCGACGGTGGGGCCATCGCGGCGCGCGCTTTAGCGCGCGGCTTGGCGACAATTTGGCGGCGCGGGCACCAAACCATCGAAGTCGAGCAGCCGCTGCTCAAGCTGCGTGAAATGGCCTGGG
>JAYUYU010000161.1:0-2732 GCA_043752365.1 Myxococcales bacterium
ACCTCAGCTCGCTATCGCTTGGGTGTTGCGACACCCCGGCATGACCTCGGCCTTGATCGGAGCGAGACGTATCGAACAAATCGAAGACGCCGTCGATGCGACTAAGTTCATCGGCCGAGAAATCGAGCCGTTGGAGCGCACCGACGGCGTCTTCGATTTGTTCGATACGGCTCGCTCCGATCAAGGCCGAGGTCATGCCGGGGTGTCGCAACACCCAAGCGATAGCGAGCTGAGGTAACGTTTGACCGCGCGCTTGCGCGATCGTGCCCAGCGCGCGGACCCGACCGAGCTTTTCTTCGGTCACGTGTTCAGGCCGCAGAAAGCCGCTAGGCTTGCCGGCGCGTGAGTCTGCCGGGATACCGGCGAGGTACTTGTTGGTCAACAAGCCTTGAGCTAGCGGTGAAAACGCGATGCAGCCCATGCCCTGCTCGCTCAGCACGCTCATCAGCTCAGCCTCGGCCCAGCGATTGAACATGTTGTAGGCAGGCTGATGAATCAGGCACGGCGTACCCAAAGCTCGCAGCAGTTCCGCGGCGCGCTTTGCGAGCGGCGCCGGGTAGTTGGAGATGCCAACGTAAAGCGCCTTGCCCGAGCGCACGATGTGATCGTAGCCAGCCTTGGTGGAAATCACGAGCTCGTCACGGTGCGGCGCCAGATCGCTCTTCAGCAGCTGACCCAGGCTCGTTTCGGCGGAGCCCGGTGGCGGGCCGTAGTTGTTGGCTAAATCGAAATGAGTGATCCCCAAGTCGAAGGCGCGCAGCAGCATCTTGCGAGCGCTCTCGAGCTGATCGACGCCGCCAAAGTTGTGCCACAAGCCGAGCGAAATTGCCGGCAGCAGGAGGCCGCTCTTGCCGGTGCGGCGGTACGGCATGCTTTGGTAACGAGCTTCGGCGGGGGCGTAGGGCATTGGCCGCCACGTTAGCGCCGAGCGCAGCGCTTCAAAGCCACAAAATTTGCGGCACTAGCTGCTCGGCCTCGGCCTGAACCTCGTCCAGCTTCGCCTCACTGATGCCTAGCTCACCGCGCGCGATCTCGAAATCCAGATCGGACACCGTGTCAGCCGCAGTAGCGATGCCCTGCTCGTCAGCCGGGCCCACCACGTCGGCTCCGAACGAGCGGCTCAGGCGATCTGCCACGCAAATAGCTGCGGCCACTTTAGAGAACTCACCCGTGTGCAGGTGGTGATGGTGGCCCACGATGTCCGCCATGCTCGAAGGCAAGCCCCACAGCGTCGCAAGAATGCCCGAGGCCCGCTCGTGCAACGCGTCCACGTCCGTCCACAGCTGCTCGAGCGGCGGGCTGTCGGCGCCCTCGAAATCTGTGACGGCGAAGAGCAGGCCCGCAAAGCCGGCGTCGTGAAGCAGTGCGCAAATAAAGGCGTGATCCCCGTCGATGCGCACCTTGTTGCAAACGATGCGCGCAATGTACGCGGTCACCGTGCTGTGGCGTTGCACCTGCGCCACGGTCTCGGCGTACTCGTCCAAGTCGAAGACGCCGCTGCGCAGCGATACCTCGAACACCATGTCGCGCACGACCTTGAACCCCAAGCGCACGACGGCTTCTTTGAGCGTCGTGATGCTGCTGCGCCCCGAGTAAATGGGTGAGCCGACCAAGCGCATCACGCTGCCGGCGAGCATGCCGTCTTGCTCTAGCAGCCGCACGACCTCGCTGGCGCGCGCGTCGGTCCGGTTCGATAGCGCCAAAAGCTCCATCGCGACGCTGGGCAGTGGCGGAGGTCGGTACGACGGATCTTCGAAGACGGAGATCAGCCTCTGACGCAGGGCCGTCGTGATCAGCGACTCGCTCACCTGCTGCAGCCTAGCATTGGCGTTCAGAAGATCGTCGAATGCGGCGTTCCGGCCGCGCGGCTCGCCACGCGTGGCTCGGTGGGCGGAGCGTCGTCGGCCCACGGGTCCACGATTTCGATCGCTGAAGGCACCCAGCGCGGGCGGGGCTCGGGCGTCGCCACGCCAACCTTAGCCCACGGATCGACCAGCAGCTCCACCACCGGGGGTGACCACTTGGGGGACCCGGCAGCAGGAGGCAGTGGAAACATCGCGCTCCCAAGGGGGCGCTCAGACTGCTGGGCGGCGCCGACCTGCGGAAGCCCCGAGCTTGGCATAGCGCGCAACCCCGGCACCAGGGCCGCAGCGGGCGCTGGCGGCTTGCGCCACGGTTCGACGATCAACCCCTGCTGGGCAAGGGCCACGCTGCCCAGCAGCATGCCCACGACTAATGCTCTAATGAAGGACGGTCGCCCCACGGTGACGTTCAGTATAGCGCAAACTACTCGGGGCAGTAGAGCATCGCGATGCTGCTTTGCGCCGGGGCACCCCCCGTGAAGCGGATACGGCGGGGGGCCGCGCCTACGCAGTCCTGGGCCAGGGCCGCGCTGCCTGCATGGACCTCGCCCTTGACGGCGTTGAGGTAGCAAAAGCCCGGGGTTTCCGGGGCTTGCTCGGCGTTTTGGCACGCAGTCAGCTCGGCGCCGTCAAGCTGCGTGAGCTCACACAAGCACAGCGCCTCACACGACATGCCAGGGCCGCAGTAGCCGACCGAGGCCAGCTGTCGAAGCGCGGGAGCAACGGCTGCACTCGGGGCCAGGCTCAGCCCCTGCGCGGCAGGGCACGTGCAACTCGCGGCGCTAGATGCGGTGATCACGCTGCAGGCGGTGCGCCCGCCAGCGTCGGCCTCGGCGTCGCGCGTGAGGCAGCTTCGCCCAATCTGCTTGG
>JAYUYU010000162.1:0-2730 GCA_043752365.1 Myxococcales bacterium
GCTTCTGCCGACCCATTGTCGTGCCTGCGGGGCAGTCATCCTGTCTCGCCGCGACGTTCAAAATCAGGTCGCGGCGGCGTGTGGCTGCGGTGGGCAAGCTTTCGTGGTCCCCGGTCCCAGCTACGCCGAGCACGAGGTCGCGCTGTTTGACTGGCTGGTGAAGGTTGCGCGCTACGCCCAGCTGCGCCCCGCCGAGGCACAGCGCGTCTGCATGGAAATCGAGACGGGCCTGGCCAGCGCCGATCAACCCGGCACCTTCGGGCGGCTGACCCAGCGCTTCCCCTCGCTGGCAGAGCTGGCTCTGCAGCTGGTCGACTCGCCCGCCCGCCTGGCGCGTGCCCTGCGCATGCTGGAAACGATCCTCAACGCCCTGTCGATTCCCGGCAAATCTCTGTCGCTGTCGACCGCGCCCGTCGCCCAACGCCGCGAAGCCTGAGCATTTAGCTCAGCGAGCCGCTAGCCAGGCTCCACCACCCAGCAAGGAGAGCAGCGCGACCAACGCCACGACCCCACGCGGCGCAAGACCCCAGCGCGGTCTGGGCAGACCCTGCGGCTCCGCCCTGGCGCGCGGTCGGTGCAGCGTCGTGGCCAACGCGGCAGGTGGTGGTAGGTCCAGACCTGGGAAGGACTGAGCCGGTCGCCCAAACGCCGGTGTCAGCAGCTGTACCGGCACGGCGTCGGTCAACCGTGAGCTCAGTAGTTTGCCCGATGCGTCTTCGTGTTCGCCGTGGTTCATCAGCCAAGCTGCAAGCGCGAGCGCCAAGTCGTTGGCCGACATCCAACGCGCCGCAGGGTCTTTCTCCAACCCGCGAGCCACGATGCGCCAAAGTCGCACGTCACCCGCTGCATGCGCGCTGAACGGCAGCGGCTCGGCGTGTTGCAACTCTTCGAGCGTGGTGTCGTAGTCGTGGCCCCGAAACGGCAAGACGCCCGCCACCAGCTCGTAGAGGGTGACGCACAAACTCCAGATGTCGCTTCTGAAGTCGACGTCGGCGGCGCGCGCTTGCTCGGGCGACATGTAGCAGGGCGTGCCCTGTGCAGCGCCGTGCGGCTGGCTGTCACGCGTGTTCATCAGCTGAGCGATGCCGAAGTCGAGCAGCTTCGGCTGAACTCGGTCGCCGACGCCCCGCGCCAAGAAGATATTGGCCGGCTTCACGTCGCGGTGCACGATTCCGCGTTCATGTGCCGCGGTGAGCGCGTCCAACACCGGGAGAATGGTTTGCACCGCGCGCACCGGTGACAGGCGTTTCTTGCGCGCCAGGGCGTCCGCCAAGTTTTGGCCATAAAGCAGCTCGGTTACGACGAACGGTTCTCCTTCTTCGGTCGTGCCGAAGTCTACGACCCTGCAGACGGCTGGATGCGTCAACTGTGCCGCCAAACGCGCCTCGCTCAGCGCGCGTTGCACGACTTGCGCGGACTCTCGGCCGTGGGCGCGACGCGACAGCTTCACCGCCACCGCTACGTCTAGGACCTCGTTGTGTGCAACCCAAACGACGCCCATTCCGCCTTCGCCAACTGGCCTGATGAGTCGATACTTCTCGGCCAGGACTCGCCCCGACACGCCGGGTAGTGGCTGGTCGAGGAGCGGCTGGTCGAGCAGCCAATCGGCGGGCGTTATTGGCAAGTCAGGTCTGACGCTGCAACCTTCATTCCCGCCCTCGCGAACAGCTCCGAAACCGGCGCAACTCGCGGGTTGAGGCGCTCAGCTTGCGGCAACTATCGAGGCATATCGCTTCGATCGGGGCAAAAACGCCTCAGCGTTGGCGCTCCACCTTCGCGGGCGCCTTGGACTGTTGTTCGTTGCCGTCCTTGTCCTGGGCCGTGCGCCCGTCTCCCTGTTTAGTGGGACGTACCTTCGAGCTCTCTTCGCCGGGCACGCGTTGGGGCTCGGTGGGCTGCGTCTCGGGGTGGGCGCTGGTCTGGTGTAGTGGCTGTTTCACTGGCGGCTGTCGCTTGTTCATACTGCCCGAACCAGCAAGGGGCGTGCCGCTGTCGCCCGTTTGGGAGTCCGTTTAGAATTTGTAGCCGGTGACGAGTGTTTGCGCCAACAGCCCCCAGCCGTCGATCGCCACGAACAGCAGCAGCTTGAACGGCAAGCTGACTTGGCTTGGATTCAGCATTTGCATGCCGAGCGCGAGCAGCACGTTGGCGACAACTAAGTCGATCACCAAAAACGGTAGGTAGATCGCGAAACCCAGCGCGAAAGCAGCTAGCAACTCGCTGACCACGAAAGCTGGCACGATCACCGTCAAGTCGTCCCGCTTCACCAAGTCACGCTCGGCCGGAGGGCGTGCAGCCCGCGCGATCTCGAAAAAGCGCGTGCGTTCACGTTGCGAAGCGTTCAGCGTCAGGAATCGGGAGACCGGCTCTTTGGCGGCGGCCGTTACGCCCACGAGCCACTCGACGGTTTCAGTCTGAGCACTGGGCTCGAGCATCGGCGCGACGCGGTCACTCAGCCGCGTGCCGAGCGGAGCCATCGCCAAGATCGTCAGTGCACCTGCAAACGCCATGATCACCGTGCTGGAAGGCACGTTCTGCGCGCCGATGGCGCCGCGCACGATTTGCAACACCGTCGAGATTTTCACGAACGCGGTCAGGGTCATGAACGCGAATGGCAATAACGTCGCGATCCCGAGGGCGACGATCAGCGTGATGGGGCGCGCGAACAAGTCGGGCGCGGCGGTCATGAGGGGTCCTTGGGTGAAGGCGCCTGGACGTCCGTGGCGGCCT
>JAYUYU010000163.1:0-7080 GCA_043752365.1 Myxococcales bacterium
ACGAAGAGTGGAGGGATGACCGAGCCCACGCAACCAAGGCACGACGCTTGCCCGTCTCGTAGCCACCAGACCAGGCCGACTACGGGAGCCCACGCCAGCGCGGAGAACCTCCCGAGCAGCACCGCGGCCAGAGCGAGTAACACAACCGGTGCAGCAACAACGGCCTCGCCCGCAAGGAACCGGGCGGTTCCCCATGCACCCAAAGCTGTTCGCGTGGCTCGCCACGGACTCGCGAACGCAACGCCCTGACGATCTAGCGAAGCAGCGAGTTCTCCCCGGGCAAGCTCTCTCTGAATGTCGTCTGGCAGCAAGGTCTTGCAGAACGTCCGAGGGGTGTTCAACATTCCGTCGAATAGCTCGCCCGCCCAACGTACCGCCGTTCAGCTGCGGCCGCATCAGCAAACCATGAGGTGTCAGGTGGCGACGAGCGAGCCCGTGGTACTTAACCACGGGCGAGAGGTGTGACGGTCGAGGTCGCGACGACGTGCGGCCGACTGCTGCAACGGCTTGTTGGGCGGCGCACGTTGCGGCTGTCAGTCGGCTCTGGCGAGGCTCCGCTGATAGGCCGTCAGCTCGGCACCCGAGGCAAGCTCGACTAAGTACTGGGGTTCGGGCTCGAGCGCTTCAAGACTGATGACGGAACCCGACTGGAACTCGTCGAGTGCGGTTGTGACGGTGACGAGTTGGTTCGGAGAGAACGCGACACCTGGCAACGAGCCCTCGGCAAACCACTGGTTGACGATGTCGGCATTGAAGGCCCGGGGCTGCCATGATGTGTGCGCGGTTGTGTCCTCGGCGAAACCCGCGGCCACCAACAGGTCTCGCCAGTCGAGGGCGGCAAGATCAACGGCCTCTTGCAATCGGCTCAGGCGCCCCCCGCTGAAACGAATAGCCGCGAAACGGACTCGTTCGAGCTGGTCAGAGTCCGCAGTGCCGAAGCCGGTAACGTTCTGTCCGCATTGGTCGGCGAGGACTCGCTCGACAGCATCAACCTCGGACGGCGCAAACATGGCACGAACGTGCTGGCGTGTTTGTTCGGTAAGGTCTATCAACCGCGTGCTCCCGTCCGCCCAACGTACTGGCGTTCAGCGGCGGGCCGGCTTCCGGCCCGTCCGCTGCAACGCCTTGTTAGCCGGCCTCGTAACCGGTTGTATTTGAATTCCAGAGATGATGATTCGCTTATCACCGAACTGCGCGACGAGTTCGAGCGCGCCACCAAGTGCCTCGACGTATCGCCGGAGCGTTGCAACCTGACAGTCCTCGAAGTCAGAACGAGCTTCGAGACGCGAGATGTCGGCCTGATCGATCTGGGACTGCTTCGCGATATCGACCTGGGTCTTGCCGACGGCGTCACGCAAGGTTCGCAATGTAAGGTGAACGCCTCTGGCCGCACGAAGTCCGCGACCGAGGACTCTGACGGGCTCGACCTCGGGTTCGGGGCGACGGTTAGCTGACTGGGTCATGTGTGGTCTCCGGATTCGTAAACGTCTCGCTCGGCACGAGAGGCTGGTCGTGCGCTGATGATGCGATCGCGTTGGCCTCGCTCGACATGGACAACGTAGAGCACACGATCCCGCAACGAAGTTCCGACAACCACCATCCGGTCGGTACCGGAGCCGTCATCGAGGTAGACGGCAGCTGGGTCTGCGAAGACGGTGGCTGCTTCTGGGAAGGAAACGCCGTGCTTTTCAAGGTTCGACTGGGCTTTGTCTGGATCCCATTCGAAATCGCCTTCGATGACTGAAGCCACGGCATTCGGCAGTATGGTATGCAACCCATACTTGGTCAAGCGGTGCCCTTTCGGCCCGGCTAACGTACCGCCGTTAAGCAGCGGCCGCATCAGGAAACCGTTGGACCCCAGGTGGCGACAAGCGAGCCCGTGGTACTTCACCGCGGGCGAGGGCCTGGCGGTCCAAGTCGCGACGAGGCGCGGTCGCCTGCTTCAACGGCTTGTTATCCGGCGACGCGCAGAAACGCTTGCTCTAGGAATGGTGCGATCAGGCTCCAACTTTCGCGAGGCCGTGTCTGCAGAATCAGGTGAGGCGCGCTCAGACTCGAGATTTGGGCTGATGGCTTGGCCGTGCGGATGTCAGTAGCGCACCGTGCTGGGACGACGCGATCGCGTTCAGCGCGGAGATAGAGGAGTGGCTGCGTGAGGCGTTGGAGATCCTCTGTGACATCGACTGTGAGTGCCGCAGCGACGCGCGCGCGGAGCACAGCCCTGTCGAGAGGCGCGACAGTGTCGCGGACTCTGCTGGCGAGACCGTGATCTCCTCCGGTCATGACGAGTTGCAGAAGTAGCCGAGGCGGGGGCCTTCGCCAGAGGAAGTCGGGAGCGCGGGCAAGCAATTGGGGGAGCGGTGGTCGAATGAAACTAGCGCACAGCACGACAGCGCAGGCTTGCGAACACCGGTTTGCAAGGAGAATTGCGAGAGGTCCAGAAAAGGATTCGGCGACTAGAGCGAACGGCTCCGCCGGAAGCAGAGGCAGCAGGGCGTCGACGAGGTCTCGGTAGGAGCGGGGCCGGTCGGAGGGGAGTGGCTGCACACGCACCGAGAAAGCCGATGGCGTCGCGGCTACGAAACGCTCGAACATGTCTCCGGTACCGTCCAAACCCGGCAGTAGGATCGATACTGGTTTCGTCACCCGTTAAGCAGCGGCCGCATCAGCAAAACGGGGAGGCGGCAGGTGGCAACGAGAGGCACGACGGTGATGGTCACGACGAGGCGCGGCCGACTGCTTCAACGGCTTGTTAGCCAGCAGCTGCGAGTATCCGGGCGATGAAGGGTGACTTACCTTCTGTGTAGGCCTCCCTATCGAATTCGAACTTGCGGGCTAGGCCCAGTTTAAGTTCGGCGTAGTCTGCGGCCAAAGTAGAGTCGGCCCGGAGCGCGTCTCGGAACCTGAGCCGGTCGTGCCAGAGCGGGCTTCCGTACGGAATGAGGTGCAGGTGATGGGTGCGCATCGAAAGGGACGGCTTGCGGAACCAGTGCATGACATCCGTTTTGTATTCCGCGTATTGGTAGCCGACTTCACGAAGGGCAGTTTTCGCTGGTTCGGATTCGGCGAGAGACGTCACGCCGACCATCACGTCGATGACGGGTTTCGCACACAAGCCGAGAATAGCGGTGCTTCCGACGTGCTCGATTGGGCCCCGACGCCAGGGAGCGAGCAGGGGCTCAAGTAGTGCCTTCTCGGCTTCGAATCGCGCCACCCAGTTGGGATCGTACGGGACGACGTGTATAGGTGCCTGGCTCATGCTTGCCCCAACCATGTCTGGCTAACGTATCGCGCTTCAGCTGCGCCGACCACGCTGAAGTCTTAGCACGAGGTTTGGGCCAGCAAGACCGCGGCCCTTGCGAGCGCAGCTCGCATCTGGCCGCGAGCGATAACGTTTGGGTGGGCGCCAGCTGCAGGCGCTTGTTGGGCGGCGCTCGTAACGCCGCCCCTAGCCTCGAGCTCACGAGCGGTCGGCTCAGGGCGTGAGCTGGGCGGCGTGCTGACCAAGCCCTGACGTCACTGAGGGAAGATCGTACAAGCAGAAAGCACTGCTCATGAGCTACAAATTGCAGACGTCGATACACGAACCCCCACCTCGAGGCTTGCATGATAGTCCCGAAGGACAGGTCGTTGTGGGTGTGCTTGCGCCGCCGTCAATACAGCGAGAGGCGTCGCAAACAGGCATGCAAATCCCGTCGTAACAACTGTGCCCGGCCCCCACGCGGCCTTCGCACTCGTCAAGATCACATGGCATGACGCACCGACCGCGTAGGGGACCACCGCTTGGGCACTGTAGACCACTTTCACAGTCGTCGTTAGTCTCGCACTCCTCATAGATGGCGGATGAGCCAGAGCACGACAGCAAAGCGAGTAGCATGCAGGCCGACCATGGAAGCGGAATGCGCATGCTCGAGAGTCTAGACCAGCGAACTGGGTAGTGTCACATCTCCTCGCCCGCCCAACTATAATTGAGTTGCAAGGCTTTGGGTTAGACGGCGTGGTGGCGCTAGCTAACGCGCCGCTGAGGCGTTCGGGTGACGCAAAACGCCGGCAAATGCCGGGGCCAGCGAGATAACGGCAGGTCCGTGTAACGCGCTAAGGGCAGTTCTCGGTTTTGGGGGTGCGCGTGGTGCCGTGCGTGCCGCCCAGCTGGGCGGCGGTCGGGCGGATGCGACTGGGCCTACCGAGCCCGAGTGACTTGGGGCAGGGTCAGGCCGGGGCCGGGGCTTTGGCGGCGAGGGTTTGCCAGCGGCGGCCCGTGATGGGGTCGAGCAGGGTGGTGTTGGTGTCGTAGACGCGCGCGGTGCGGTGGAGGGCGCGCAGGGCACGTAGGAGCGGGAGGGATTGATAGGCGTGGGGCCAGCGTTGGCGCAGGATGGCGCGCAGCTTGGGGGCGTGGCGGGCGCTCATGGCGGGGAACAGGTGGTGTTCGACGTGGTAGCCGAAGCCGAGCGTGAGCCACTCGAACCAGCGCGGGCCCGTGACGCTGAGTGAGTTGATGAGCGGGTCGTTGACTTCGGTGTGGGGGCTGAGGCTGTGGTTGGTGAGAATGAAGCCCATGACGGTGGAGTTGGCGACCAACAACGGCAGTGCATAACCGAACAGGAATACGACCGGACCGAGCAAGGCGCCGAAACACGCCCAGAACGCGATGCCCGCTAGCGTTTCGGCGACGGCGCGCCGGTGCTCGGCGGGCGTGAGCCACTGGCGGCGGCCCGCGTCGAACAGCATGTGCATGCTTTGTATGGAGAATCCGACCAGCAGGCTGAGCACGCCGCGCAGGCGCTTACGGCCCGGCGCCCATTCGGTAACGGCGCGAACCACTTTGCTCTGCCGGTACTCTTGCAAGGTGGGGTAAGCGTCCGGGTCCTGACCCGGTTGATTGGCGTGATGGTGATGCACGCGGTTGTGCCAGGCCTCCCAAAGCCGCGGAGAAACTACGAACGGCAGAAAGCCAAGCCAACCGATCGCGCGACGCAAGGCTTTGCCGCGGACAACCGCTCCGTGCAGCGTTTCGTGTCCCAAGAAGGTCAGGCCCGCGAAGCTGCAGCCCATGACCAGCGAAATCAACGGCTTCGCGAACCACGGCAGGGCCAGCGCCGACAGCGCGAACACGCCGCTCACCAACACCGAGAGGTGCACCGGTAACCACCAAAGCCGGATGCGCGCCGGCGCAAAGTCGTCACGCGACAGCAGAGGACGGATTTCGTGAGCGTAGGCTGAGATAGAGCGGGGCAGCACAGCGTCAAACTAGGGCGTTCGCAGCCTACGTGCCGTCACCCTTGAGTCACGTCGTGTCACACGTGCGTGTTGACGCGACTCGTCACCTGGCGGCGGGCAGGGTAAAGTCCGAAGTTATGACCCGTGCGACTCAAGCCCGACATGTGTTTGGTCCGACCGGTATCGAGGTGCCAACAGTCGGACTCGGCACTTGGTACTTGGAGCAAAGCGATCCCAACGTGGCGATTGCCGCCGTGCAAGGCGCCGTTGAGCTTGGCCTCACGCACGTGGACACGGCCGAGCTGTATGGCTCCGGCCAGGCGGAAAGCCTGGTGGGGCAAGCTTTGGAGGGACGGCGCGACGGCGTCTTTTTGGTCTCGAAGATCATTCCCAGCAATGCCAGTCGCAAGGGCACCATCAAGCATTGCGAGCAAACGCTGAAGCGGCTGCGGACCGACCACTTGGATTGCTACCTGCTGCACTGGCCTGGCTCGTACCCGCTGGAGGAAACGATTGCAGGGCTAGAGGAGCTGGTGAAGGCGGGCAAAACGCGTGCCTGGGGTGTCAGCAACTTTGACGAAGACGAGCTGGCGAGCGCGCTGGAGATCGCCGGCCCTGGTCGCATTGCCTGCAATCAGGTGCTGTACCACTTGGAAGAGCGCGGCATCGAGCACGCCGTCTTGCCGTGGTGTGAAGAGAACGGCGTCGCGGTCGTTGGCTACACGCCCTACGGCCAGCATCGCAAGTACCCCCCCGAGGGCGCGGCTGGCGCGGTGCTTTCGCAATTGGCACAGCGGCTGGGGGCGACGGCGCGGCAAGTCGCGCTCGCGTTCTTGACCCGGCGTCCGGATTTGTTCGCCATTCCCAAGTCGACCAACGTCGAGCACCTGAAAGAGAACGCGGGTGCCGCCCAGCTGGTGCTTGCGGCAGCAGACATTGCGGCCATAGACCGCGCTTTTCCGCTAGGGCGCCGTCGCCGCGGCGTGGCCATGTTGTAGTATTGGGCTTCGCGTGGGTTACCTGGGTTACTACTTCGTGTGGCTGGGGTTCTCGTATTTGATCCGCGAGCCGTGGCTACTGGTTGGGCTGTTGGTGTTGTGGTTCGTGCGCGGGCTATTGCCGCCGCCGGGCGCGCTGTTCGGTGCGCTGGGGCGCGCGGGGCGGTTGCGTGAGCAGGTTCGACTCAACCGCGCGAACATCACGGCGCGGCGTGACCTGGCGACCGTCTACTTGAGCCTGCTGCGGCCGCGCCGCGCCATCCCGCTGCTCGAAGAGGGACTGGTGTTGGCGCCTCAAGACGCCGAGCTGATGTACCTGCGAAACCTTGTTGGCGCTGAAGCGTTGGGATGACGCGGCGGATGCCTGCGAGCGCTACTTGGACTTCAACAGCTCCGACGTGGCGGCCCACACTTTGTTGGCGCGCGCCTATGCGGGCAATGACGACAGCGCGAAAGCGCAGCCAGTGGCTGCTGGCAGGGCTGACGACCTGGCACGGGTTGCCCGGCGCGTTGAAGCGTCGGCAGTTTGGCGCCTACCTGCGCGCGCAATGGGCGCGTATCGTGGTGCTCAAAGACGTGGGCGCCATGGCCTTTGCGGCGCTGCTGCTAGCGCTAAGCGTGGGCAGCGTGCTCACCGTCTACCCTTGGGTTGCCACGCTGTGGCAACCCGAGCCGCCCAGTCAAGCGCTCGCGCAGCTCAAGAAAAGCCTGGCCTTGTGCGGTACTCAGCAAACCGGTGACTTCGAAGGCATGTACGAGGCGGTGCCCGAGCCGCCGGACTACGGCGCCGCGTCTCCGCAGCTGGCCAAGGCCGATCCCGTCGCCGTGCGGACGCTCGTGACGCTGCGCCGCTTGGACTAGC
>JAYUYU010000164.1:0-7076 GCA_043752365.1 Myxococcales bacterium
TCGACGGGCGCTACGAAGTGTTGACGGTGATCGGCGAGGGCGGCATGGGCACCGTGTACGAGGTGCGCCATCGCGCTCTGGGCAAGCGCTTTGCGCTGAAAGCGCTGCGCAAAGATTTGGCGTCGGACGCCGAAATTGCCGCGCGCTTCATTCAAGAAGCGCGCACCGCGGCCGCCGTATCGCACCCCGGGCTAGTCGAAATTACCGACTTTGGTCGGCTCGAGTCCGGACAAGTGTACTTCGTGATGGAGCTGCTGGAGGGGCAATCTTTGGCGGCGCTGCTGCGCACCGGAGGTCCGTTGCCCGCCGCGCGCGGCCTCGACATCGTGCGGCAGCTGGTGCACGCGCTGAAGGGCGCGCACGACGCGTCGATCGTGCATCGCGACTTGAAGCCCGACAACATTCACGTCTCTCGCGGCGACGGCGACGGCGACTTGGTCAAAATCGTCGACTTCGGCCTGGCCAAAGTGATCGGCTCCAGCAAGCTGACGCGCGCTGGCATGGTGTTCGGCACGCCGCACTACATGAGCCCCGAGCAAGCCGCGGGCGAGGTGGTCGATCACCGCGCGGACATCTACGCGCTGGGCATCGTCATGTACGAAATGTTCACGGGCAAAGTGCCGTTCGAGGCCGACAGCTACATGGGCGTGTTGACCAAGCACATGTACATGGCCCCGGCACCCCCCAGCGAGCTGAGCCCGGAGCTAAAATCGCTGGGCGCGCTGGAGGACGTGATCCTGCGTTGCTTACAAAAGCGTCCGCAGGCTCGCTACGACAACCTGGCGGCGCTCTTGGCGGAGCTTACCCAACGCTTGCCGCCAAGCGCCGCCAACGGCGCGCGGGGGTTGCCGCAGCCTTCGCTGCTGGCCGATCAACTCGAGCTGCCTTCGCGCTTCGAGGTCGTGGAGCCGCGCGGTTTTCGTTACTGGCCCGCACTGGCGATCGCCTTGGCGTTCGTGGCAGGCTTGGCGCTCGTCATCGTGCTGCGGCGCGGCCCGCCGAGCAGCGTGAGCCGCGGGGCGCCGCAGCCCAGCGCGGCCTCGGGCGTCTCCAGCTCGGGACAACGCGCGCTTGCCCCTCAGAGCGGCGGGGTTGCTCAAATCCCCAGCGGCGCGGGCAGCGTGGTCAGCAATTCGACGTCGTTAGGCGCCCCGCGGCAGCCGCCACCTGCCCGCAAGCCGACCTGGCCCGGCCTGCGGCCATCGGCCGCGGCAGTGCCGAAAGCCACGGCGCCGAGCGGTAAGCGCCGGCTTGGGGGCGGGGAGATCGTCGACCCCTGGGCGAATTGAGGCGCGCCCGACCGGCTCGAGGGGTTGCGGGCCTTTCGCTCGGCTTGACAGCAGGTTGAAAGCCTTCAACGCTTATCCAGTCGTCCAACGGGGGACGGCGGGTAAGTGGAATAGTGGCAAAGAAACAGCTCCTTCTGGTCGATGCCGACCCGCGCAGCGTCCGGGTCTTGGAAGTAAGCCTGAAGAAGTCGGGGTACAGCGTGACGACGGCGAGCGACGGAGCCGATGCGCTCGCCAAGATCGAGTTATCCGCACCTGACTTGATTCTCAGCGATACGCGACTGCCTCGCCTCGACGGCTACGAGCTCGTCAGGCGAATGAAGGACAAGCCGGAGCACGCGCACATCCCGGTCGTGTTCCTGACGAGTCAGAAATCGATCGAGGACAAGATTCGCGGCCTCGAGCTGGGCGTAGAGGACTACCTCACCAAGCCCATCTTTGTGCGCGAGCTGATCGCGCGAGTGAACCTGCTGCTGGCGCGGCGCACGCAAGAGCGCATGGCCACCGCCATGCCCATGAGTCGACGCACCCGCCTCAGCGGTTCGCTCGAGGACATGGGCGTCGTCGACCTGCTGCAAACCTTCGAGATTAGCCGCAAGACGGGCGTCGGTAAGATTGGCAACGGCCGCCGCGAAGCCCGCATTTATTTCCGTGACGGCAAGGTGGTCGACGCCGAGCTAGGGCGCCTGCGCGGCGAAGAAGCCGTCTATCGCGCCTTGATTTGGACTACCGGCACGTTCGAGGTCGATTTTTGCCCGATCGATCGCGAGGACATCATTCCGACGTCCACGCAGGGCCTACTAATGGAAGGCATGCGTCGCCTGGACGAGTGGGGGCGCCTGCTGGAGCAGCTTCCGCCCCTGGCCACCGTGTTCGACGTCGATCACGAACAGCTCGTCGAGCGCCTGAACGAGATCCCGGACGACCTCAACGGCATTATGCGTTTGTTCGACGGCAAGCGCACGCTGCTTGACGTCATCGACGACTCACCGTTCGAAGATTTGTCGACGCTGTCGACCATCACCAAGCTGTTCTTTGAGGGCTTGCTGGTAATCTCGCAGGCCGCGCCCGATGACGACGTGGTGCCGAGCGAGGAGCAGCCGCAGACCAGCGCGCGGCCCGAGCGTTGGTCTGCGCCGGCAACGGACGAGGACGTGGTCCCCGAATACTCGAGCGAGCCGCGCTTGCCGGCGGAGCCGGCCACGCCGTCTTGGCGGCCGTCGGCGCCGCCGTTGGCCTTGCCGGGTGACCCGTCCGTCCCGCCCGAGACACTGCCTGGGCTGAGCCCCCGCCACGATAGCCACTTGGAAGCGGAATTCACGGCCGTCGAGCACGTCAGCGCCGAGCGATCGCGGCCGCGGGTCGTGCTGCCTAGCGTGCACGAAGCCGCGCCCGTGCCAGTGGCGTCGGCCTTCGATGCTCGCCACGCGCATCGCACTCACGCGGGCCTCGGGCCGCTCGTGCCGACCGATCTGCTCAGTGTTCCGCCCAAGGACGAGGCGCTCAGCCCCGAGCCCAGCGCGCCCGCGCCCGCCAGCTCACCTTTAGCCTCCAGCACGGCCGTAGCGGCCCCGCCAGCTTCGGCGCCGTTGGAGTCGGAGTCAGTAGAGCCCAGGCCGTTCGCGCCGCTGCCTGCGCCGCAAAGCACCTTGCCCGATTCTCCCGATGCGCGCGCCGCAGCGGCTGCCGCCGTCGCCCCGAGCGCCCCGCTCGAGTCGCGGGCTGCGCCGACTGCTCGCGAAACACCTCAAACGCGCGGCCCCGAAGCCAAAGTGATTCCGTTCCCTGGGCGTCGCGACGACGAGCCTTCGGCCCCGGATTCCGCCGCGCCCGACGCCAGCGACGTTTTGGCAGCGGCCGCCGAGGACGAGGCGCCCATCTCCGCAGCCCCGAACACGCCGCCCATGCCGCACGTGCTGGCGTCGCAGGCAGCGCTTTTGCAGTCCCAAAGACCCTCCCAGCAGGAACGCCGCGTGGCGCCGGCAGAACCGACCGTGCGGGAGCCCGCGCTCGAACGGCGCCGCGAGCGCGAACAGCGCATGCTGGCGGGACAAACGCTGAGCCTGGGCAGCGGCTTGGCCCCGGAAATCACGACGGTCATTTCGCCGCACGCGCCGGCGGGTCCGAATCCGCCGGCCTTGCCGGGCCCCGTGCCGCAAGGTACGCATCGCTACGGCAGCAGCGGCACGCAAATGCTCGACGTGCGCGCGCCAGCCACGGCGGCGCCAGTCAGGGCGGCGCCAGCCACGGCCCGTCTTTCGACACCGAAGAGCCACGACGAACCCGAGAAGGTCACGGCGACGCGCGCGCGACCCGATGGCACGCACGAGGCGCTGCACGACGACTTCTTCGATGCTGGCGAGCAGGGCCTCTACGAAGGGGGCCACGGCGCCGAACGGCATCAGGTTCTGGACGAAGAGCTGGAGCTCGATGCGCCGCGTGTCGTCGCGCGCACCGCAGAGCAAGAGCAGCGCCGCAATCGCATGATGCGGGTTGTCGGCGTGGTGGTCGGTGTCGTGCTCGGTGTGCTGGTGTTCGCGGTCCTACGCGGCCGCGGCAGCAGCGCCGACGAAGCCAAGCAGAACGCGGCGCGCGCCGCGGAGCACGCGGTCACGCCGCCGGCAGTCACCCCGACTCCGCCCCAAGCCGTGACGCCGCCGCCACCACCACCTCCGCCAGAGCCGGCCGTCGATACGCCGCCTCCTGCCATACCGTCGGAGGCAACGCCCGCGGTCGTCGAAAAGCCCGTCGCCGTCGAGAAACCGGCTCCCGTGGCTCGTCCCGAAGGCGCCGGCGCACCCGCACCACGTCCGCGTCCTACGCCGGCCGAGGCCGCTCCACCCAAGCCCGCGCCCGCTCAGCCACGCCCGGCGACGCCGCCAATCCCCGCGGGCAAGCCGCCTACGGTCTCGTTCCCCGACTGAACGGGCACGACCCGTCGCGAGCCCGCTCCGCTACCACCGGGCGCACCGATGCGCGGCGCTCGCACACGGGGCGGCGAACTGTCGGACGTGGGTACGGCCTCGCGCAGAGAAGCCTCCGGTCGCGGTGCGTTCTCGGCCTCACTGCTCAAAATTCGGATTGGCAGCTGCGGCGCCGCGGCACGCATGCGCGTTTCGGCACAGCCGGTGCTCGCGGCAAGGGCGACGACTAGGAGGGCGCAAAGCTGGCTCATGGCTGCCGAGCAATCTAGGCCCAGCGCCTGGCCCTGGCCCAACTTGTCGCCACTTCGCTAACCAGCGTCGTTCACCCCCACGGCGCGCGTCAGCGGGACTCGCGTAGGAAGCGCCGGACGGCGTCCGCCAGCTCGCGCGGGCGCTCTTCCTGCGGGGCGTGCCCGGCGTCCAAGAGCTCGAAGCGCGCACCCCGGATCTCCCTGGCCAGGCGCTGACCGACGCTGACCGGTAGCAGGCGGTCCTTGTGCCCCCAAAGCACGAGCGCCCGCGTCTGAATGCGGCTGGTCTGCGCCGCCACCGGGCGTGTGTCCACCGTAGCGCGCAGGGTCGCCAGCACGCTGCCGCGCGCGGCCGGGGTGTTGAACGCCTCGTAGTATGTGTCTAGTCTTTCGTCGGAAACAGAAGCGCCGTCACCCAGAAACAGCTGCCGAAAATAGGCACCGAACAAGCTGCGACCGAGTAGCTGCTTGAACACCAGGCTGCCCGCGATTGGCAGGTGTGCGAGGCGTCCATAAAGCCAAGGCTCGGCGCCTTCTGCGAGTGCGTCGACGACCACCAGCTCTGACACGAGCTCTGGGTGCCGCGCTGCCAGCGTCAGCGCGATCGCGCCGCCCAGGCCATGGCCGACCACCGCCGCGCGCCCCAGCGACAACGCGGCGTACAAGTCGGCGATGGCGCTGGTAAACGCGTCCACGTCGTAAGCGAAGCGACTGGGCGCCGGCTTCTCGCTCTCGCCGTAGCCCGGCAGGTCGGGCGTGATGACGCAGAAGTCTTGGGCCAGCTCGGCGGCGACGGCGTTCCAGGTCGTGTGGTCGACGAACAGGCTGTGCAGCAGCACCACCTTGGGGCCTTGGCCGCGCTCGACCACGCGCAGGCGCACGCCGCTGGCGGTGACGTCACGCGTTGTTGCGCCCAGGTCATCGAACGTTGGCTGGGCGGGGCGCTCGGCCATGGGTCAGCGCGAGCCTACTTCAATATGTCCGGGCCGTAAGCTGCCAAGCGCGGCCGAGCGCTCGTTCGGTCCGGAGTCGCGCCACACGCTCGCGCGCGGCTAGCAAAGCTTGCTGATTGCGGACAAACGCCTCGCGTCGCGTGCTTTTAGAGCGCGTCGTCAGGCCAGGCGTCCTCCCGTACCGGACGCGCGCACGCCAGCCGGGTTTTCCATGTCGTTCCATGTGCGCATGGACGGCAAAATAGCTCCATGGACGACAGCTTAGAGATGTCAAATAATGTCCGCCCTGAGCACGCTTGTAGCGTCCATGGAGCTACCTGCGGATCTGCGCAAATTTTCGTGCATTAAGTCCTTTGGTGGATCCACTCAGTAGAATATATTCGCGGTCGTCGAGTTACCGGGAGCGCAGGTCCCGCCCACATTCCGTGAATGAAGTGGGTCCCACCCAGCGGTTTTGGGGCTCAACCCAAAACATCCGTTGCTGTTCTGAAGCAACAAGTAACGCCTTTCCATGATTGACGCCGAAACCCTCACCCAGCTCGAAAAGGCCCACGCGGCGGGGCTGTCTTCGGTCGAAATCTTGGACGCCTTCGCTCGGCACGACGTGCAGCTGAGCGAGGCCACGCTGCGCAAATACGTTCAACTGGGCTTGCTACCGCGCAGCGTGCGGGTCGGTCGCAAGGGCAAGCACCAGGGCTCACAGGGTATCTACCCGGTGAGTGTGGTTCGCCAAATTCTGCGCATCAAGCAGATGATGGCCGAGAGCTACACCATCGACCAAATCCAGCGTGAGTTCTTGTTCATTCGCAGCGACGTCGAACAACTCGAGTCGATGCTCACGCGGATTTTCAGGACGCTGGATGGGGTGCTCAAGGAACGCAAGGCCGAGCGAGTGACCTCGGCAGTGCAGCGCGATGTCGGCGATGCACGCAGCCTCAGCAAAGAATTGATGGCCCGTCTCGAGGCCATCGAGACCAAACTTACGACTCGATCTAGGTTGGAGAGCGTCTCTTCCGTCTCGGCTGGTTAGCCTGAGTAGAAGACACGCGCTTTGGCGACCTGTGCGGGTCGAACGGGATAGCTACGTCTAGGGAACGAAGCGGAGAAGCGCCATGAACGAAAACGAGCTCGAAGGCGGAATCGAATTGGAGACGGTAAACGAGGCAATCCTCGGCGTCGACGGCGCGCTGGCGCTCGATTTGGAGCCGGAAATTACGCGCGAACAGCGCCGGTCGCGCCGCAAGCGCGACGTGCGCGCTCGCACCATCAGCGTCAAGCGCATGACCAAGCGCGAGCTGGAGATCGGCCGCTTGCTGTTCCCCGAGACGGACTACTGGAAGCCGAAGAACCGCGCTGAGTGCGCGGAGGGGCCGCGTCCGTGCCCGTTCGTTTCTTGCAAGCATCACTTGTTCATCGACGTGTCGCCGCGCACGGGCGCGATCAAGCTCAATTTTCCAGATCTCGAGGTGTGGGACCTTGGCGAATCCTGCGCGCTCGACGTCGCCGATCGCGGCGGCACGACGCTGGAAGACGTGGGAGCCATCATGAATCTGACCCGTGAACGTATTCGCCAGGTCGAGGTCAAAGCGCTGGCCAAGCTGGAGGCGCTGAACGACATGTACGCCCTACGCGACTTCGTCGAAGAGGGCCCGGTCGGCA
>JAYUYU010000165.1:0-2726 GCA_043752365.1 Myxococcales bacterium
CGAGCGGCACCACCTGTCACGCTCAGGGTCGCCAGCACGCGATCGAAATACAATCGATAGAACGTCTGCTTGAAGTCCTCGTGCGTGGGACGCGGCAACTCCGCCAACAGCTGGCGCACGACGTCTTCGCCTAGGCCGTTGCGGGCCGCGAACGCCGCGATGGCGCTGCTGCCGCGAGCCTTCTCGGCTCCCAGGCGCTCGGGCACGGCGGCTTCGGCGGTCAGCCGGCTGGAGATCGTG
The DNA here is from genome assembly GCA_043752365.1 of Myxococcales bacterium. Lineage (GTDB taxonomy): Bacteria > Myxococcota_A > Polyangia > Polyangiales > Polyangiaceae > PMG-095. The sequence continues at coordinate 241 of JAYUYU010000165.1, forward strand.
AAGTAGTGCAGCACGACCAACGGTGCGCGGCCGCGAAAGGTTTTGATGGCCTGCGTGAAGCCTTGCAAGGGGGTGGTGTGGTGGGCGTGGGCGAACGTGAAAGCGTCGTGCGGCGACAGGAAACGGCGCGTGAGCGAGATGCCCAGCGGCTCGGTCTCGGGGGACCAAACTGCTAGCGGGTGCGCCGGTGCATTGTCGGGATCATGCGCGTGGCCGTGCTCCACATGCACTTCGCCGCGACGGATGAACCAAGGCTCGATCGCCAGCCGCGCATTGTCGGCTAGGCCGCAGAGCTGAAGCAGGCGCTCGCGAGTGCCGCGCGCCACCACACCGGCGTCGTGATTTCCGCCGATGAACGTCAGTGCGTGTCCGGCGGCCAAGTGCTGCTGAATCGCGCTCACCAACTCTGGATACGCGGCCACGATGCTCTGCACCGACTCGGACGGATCGCGGCTCGGCACGTCGAGTGACAGGTTGAAGATGTCGCCCGCCAGCACGACCTCGTGACCTGCGTGGCTCTGGATCAACCTGGCCAAACGCGAGGCGCTGCGCTGGGAGCCGTCTTCCTCCAAGTGCACGTCGCTTGCAACTGCCAGCGGCTCGCTCATGCCGGTCATCTTTGCCACAGTCTTTTCCGCTCGCGGGCGATGGCGCAAGGGTCTTCCGTCGCCCCCGGGAGCTTCCCCCGGCGGCCGTTACGTGTAAGCTTCCGGCGTTCATGCAGCGCGCTTGGCAGCGATTCGGTACGACGGCAGGCAAAGCGGCTTCGTCAGCAGCGAATCTGCTGTGGCCTTGGCTGGAACGCTACGCGGAGGCCAACCAAGGTCGTCCCGTGCAGCCGAAGTGGGCGCCCGCGCCGCTGATTCGCAAGCAAGAACGTACGTTTCCGCAGCTTGGCTGGCCGCGCGAGACTGACTCGTTGTGCCCCGAGTGCACCAAGGAAGCGCGCGCCAAGGTGCTGAGCGGCGCCCAAGACTTGGAGGCGTTCATCGCCGGCACCCCGGGCGAAATTCGCGCCAAAATCATCGAACGCGATGGCCGAGTGCTGATGGTCAAGGAGTGCCCGACGCACGGGCTTTTCGAAGACGTCATGAGCATCGACCCGGCGTTTCTCGGGCGCATCGAGAACCTGTTTCCGGGCCGCGACTACCTGTCCCCCAAATCCAAGCTGCGCGACCACGGCACCTCCACCATCAAGTACGGGCGCGGCTCGGTGCTGACGGTAGACCTGACCAACCGCTGCAACATGATGTGCGATCCGTGCTTCATGGACGCCAATCAGGTCGGCTTCGTGCACGAGCTTGCTTGGGAAGAGGTGCAGCAAATTCTGGACGACAGCCTGGGCGTCAAGCCGCAGCGCCAAATGTCCGTGCAGTTCTCGGGCGGTGAGCCCACGCTGAGCCCGCACTTCATTCGCTCCGTCAAGTACGCGCGCGACGTCGGCTATTTTTGCGTGCAGTGCGCGTCCAACGGCATTCGCTTCGCACAAGAGCCGGAGTTTTGCCACGAAGCCAAGCGCGCCGGCCTGCGGCTTTGCTACCTGCAGTTCGACGGCGTGACCAACGAAGCCAACAGCCACCGCAAGGTCGGCAACCTGTTCGACGTCAAGCTGCGGGCGATCGAGAATTTGGCTGCGGCCGGCATCGACGTCGTGCTCGTCGTCACGGTCGTGAACGGCGTGAACAACGAGCAGGTCGGGCCCATCGTCCAGTTCGCCATCGACAACGCGGACAAAGTTACGGTCGTCTCGTTCCAGCCGGTGAGTTTCACGGGTCGCGACGAAGACATCTCGCTCGAGCAGCGGCTGGCGCAGCGCTACACGCTCAGTCACCTGGCTCATGACTTGAGGGACCAGCTCGGCGTGACCGAACCCATGCGCGATTGGTTCCCGCTGTCGGCCATGAACCCGTTCAGCGACGTGGTCGACCTATTGCAAGGGCCCAACGCCGATTTTGGCGCGCTCAAATGCGGCTGCCACCCGAATTGCGGCATCGGTACGGCGCTCTTGGTCAACAAGCGCACGAAGCTTATGGTGCCGCTGGCCGAGTTTCTGAACCTGGAGCAAATTCTCAAGGACATGCAGCAAGTTGCTGACGCCGGCCGCACCAAGGCGGAGTCCTTGGCGGGCATTGCGCTGTCGCTCATGCGCAACTTCGACGTGAGCCGGGCGCCCGAGGGCTACGGCTACGCCGAGTTCATCAAGCAGTTTTTGAGCCAAATTGGCGCGAGCGGCGGCAAAGTCGGCGCGACCGAAGGCGACGCCGGCAAGTTCGAGTGGCGCTTCCTCTTCATCGCCGGCATGTGGTTCCAAGACCTGTTCAACTACGATTTCCGTCGCACCGAGATGTGCATCATTCCGTACGGCACGCAGCTCGGTGAAATCTCGTTCTGCGCCTACAACACGGGCGTTGGCTTCCGGCAAATCGTCGAGAAGATGAAGCACACCGCGACCGTCGCCGAGTGGTACCGCGCCAACGGTCGTCACG
>JAYUYU010000166.1:0-2720 GCA_043752365.1 Myxococcales bacterium
ACCAGGGCGGTCGGGCATGCCGACGAGCTGCACCTTGGCTTCGCCCTTGTCGTACGCCACGCCCGAGACGACGACCGACTCCAAACCTTCTTCGGAAGCAACCATGGTTCCTGTCTTATCGCTGAAGGAGGAGCGCACGTGCACGGGAACGCCGTACTTCATGGCAACCTCGACGGATCGAATTTGCAGCACCTTCGCACCAAGCGAAGCAAGCTCCAGCATCTCTTCGAAGCTGATGCGGTCGATTTTACGCGCCCCGGGGCAGATGTTCGGGTCGGTCGTGTAAACGCCGTCCACGTCGGTGTAAATCTCGCAGACGTCGGCCTTGATGGCGGCCGCGATGGCCACCGCCGTCGTGTCCGACCCGCCGCGCCCCAGCGTCGTGATGTTGCCGCCGGGCTCGATGCCTTGAAAGCCGGCCACCACGGCGATGTAGCCGCTCTCAACCGCACCTCGCAGCCGCGAGTCCTCGATGTTGACGATGCGCGCCTTGGTGAAGGCGTCGTCGGTCTGGATGCGAATTTGGTGACCGAGAAAGCTCTTGGCCTTCCCGCCCATCTGCTGAATGGTCATCGCGACCAGCGCGGCGCTTACCTGCTCACCGGTGGAGGCCAGCGAGTCCAGCTCGCGCATGTCGGGAGTGGGAGAAATCTGGTGCGCGAGACCAAGCAGGCGATTCGTCTCGCCCGACATGGCACTCACGATCATTACGACTTGATGACCTTCGCGCTGCGCTCGGAGCCCCAGCTCCGCCACGCGGCGCATGCGCTCGAGATTTGCGACCGAAGTACCGCCGAATTTCTGGACGACAAGGGCCAAGGCGCGCTCCCCGTACCGCCCAAAAACAGTCGCGTCAAGGCGCTGATCGGGGGCGCCGGCGGCTCCTTCTCACCGTGCCGGCCTCGAGGCCGCTTCAACCCCAGATTTTTCACAGGAGATCGGAAGATCGGGAGTCGTGCGAGCCCCGATTTAGGCGATGCGCTACGCCCGCGATCTTTCATCGCTTCGGCGGGCTCGCCACCTCCCGAGGAAATGCGTGCTCGCCCCTCGCACGACTCCCGATCTCCCGATCTCCCTGTAAAATCTCGAGCCGTCTCGTTTCCGTACGCCTTGGGTTGGTAGGCCGTGGTTTGTGTTGGGCTGCCCAGCTGGGCAGCCTCGATGCTGGGCCTACCCCCGAGTCGATAGCCGGTGAGTAAGTCGCGCCCGACCGGTCGCGCCCCGCCACCAAGCTCGCAACCACTCACTCAATCACTCACTACTCACTACTCACTACTCACTACTCAAGCAGGCTTGCTCCACAGCCCCTCGATGACCTTCGGCGTGGCTCCGAAGCTAAGGCCAGCGAGCGACGCCATCGGGTTGTCGTTGCGGTACAGCCGAAACCAACGCTCGCCAGGGCGAGCATGAGTCCCAGGTAGGTGCGAGGCCAACGCCGCGGAACTATCGCCATTGCCCCCTCAAGGAGGGCCGCCCCTCCGCAAACTGCTCAAAAAAGAAACAACCGGCCGCCGCCGCCCCTCGGACCTGCCAATCTCACCCCGTCCCTGTAAAAATCTGCAGCCGCGCAAAGCGGACCTAGCCGGCCTGGCCCAATTGCTCAGAAGCTGGTGATTTCATTGGAGATGAAGCTTTCCGCAAGGGCCCGGATGGTTGTAATCATTAACGGGCATGACAACGCAGCGCATTCTGGTCACCGGCGCCGCCGGCAAGGTCGGCCAGGTCTTCATTCGTCGTTTCTTGGCTGATCCGCGGTTCGAAGGCTTCACGGTCCGCGCGCTGTGCCACAACAGAAAGCTGCCGGCCGGCCCCCGGCTGGAGGTCGTTTCGGGCGCCATCGAGCAACGGGCCGTCGTCGACGAAGCCATGTCGGGCGTCACGCACTTGCTGCACCTGGCAACCAGCAAAGAAAACCCGGACACCATCATGGACGTGGCCGTGAAGGGCATGTTCTTCATGCTCGAAGCGGCCCGCACCAGCTCCACGTTCAAGCAGTTTCTGCTGATCGGCGGCGACGCCGGCATGGGTCACTTTTTCTACCCGCACCCGGTACCGGTGACCGAGCAGCAAAAGCACAGCGCTTACCCCGGCTGCTACGCGCTTTCCAAGGTGCTCGAAGAGGTGATGCTGGAGCAGTACTACATTCAATACGGGCTCAACGGCTGCTGCTTGCGCGCGCCGTGGATCATGGAAAAAGACGACTTCAAGTATCAGCTGTCGTTCGGCGACGACGTGTTCGGCGGACCGCGCTGGTGTGACTTAGTCACCAAAGAGCAAGCGGCCAGCTACGCGAAATCGGGCGCCGTCCCCATCATGCTCGATCCTGAAGGCACGCCGGTAAAGCGCAACTTCGTCCACGTCGAAGACCTGATCAGCGCCATCAGCACCGCTATCGATCACCCCAAGGCCAGCCAGCAAACCTTCAACGTTTGCATGAACGAACCCGTGGACTACGCCGAGCTTGCCGCCTACTTGAAAAAGACGCGCGACCTCGAAGGCGTGCCGATCAAGACGCCGTACCGCTCCACCTGGCTCGACAATACCAAAGCCAAGTTCACGCTCGGCTGGCGCCCCGAATACGACCTCGCCAAAATTACCGACGCCGCCTTCGACTACAAGCGCCCCACCGACGACCCACGCGTCGTCTACTACCCGGGCTGATCGCACCGGCCGGCGTGCTACAAATGCCTGGTTAATGAGCACTCCGGCCGAACGCGCTG
>JAYUYU010000167.1:0-7047 GCA_043752365.1 Myxococcales bacterium
GTGCCCGTGCCCGTGCCCGAAAAGCCGCACGCAACGCGCAGCTTTGTTTGATAGGCCGAGGTTCCTGGCGCGGGCGTTAGCCCGCGCGCGCCGCGCCCAGCTGGGCGCGCAGGCAGGGCCTACGCCCAAATCGGTGATCTACGAACCGTCGGGCTCGGTCACGTTTACGGGCACGTGGGCCGGACACGCTCTACGGACAGAGGGGGAGGCGGGGCGAAGTGAGTGGGGCGCGAACCGGGGTTCATGGGTGGGGACGGATGTTCGCGGTGGTTTTGCGCATCGAGCGAAAAAGCGCGGGGATTGGGGCATGGGCGGGTTGGCCTGAGTCTTGTAACTACCGGGGCATGCCGCAACGCTCGTTCATGGTCCGAACCTTTGCCGTTAGCCTCTTCGCCGCCGGGCTGTTGCCGGGCTGCATGCTCGAAAAGCAGGACGACGGAGAAGAGTATCGTCAGGCGGTGCCACTTCGTGAAGCGGTGCTGGTGGCCGGACCGGAGACCGACGCAGGGGGAGACGTCGCGACGGCTTCTGTTCAAGACTCTCGGGGCACCCTGGCAACGCGGCCGCTCGGACGCGGCCCCTACGCCAAGTGGTACGGCTTCACGCGCGCGGTGCGCGGCAGTGTGAACCTGGTCACGGCAGCGGTGTTGGGAAGCGCTTGGGCCATCGTGCACACGGAGCCGAGCTCCGTCCAAGACGGTGAAGCGACCTGGGGCCCGTACACCGACGCGCTCGAACCGGTTACGTACCGCTTTCGTGTGACGCGCGTCGCCCAAGCCGAATACGACTACGTGCTGGAAGGGCGCCCGAAAGCCTCGGATTCAGACGAAGACTACCGCGCGGTGCTGCAGGGCCACGGCTACGGCAAGCGTCACGCCGAGCACGGTGAGGGTGAGTTCACCATCGACCTCAGCGTCGCGCGCGAGCTTGACCCGTTCGGACACGAGAACGATTCCGGAACCGTACACATCGTTCACCATTTGCCGCATGACGCGGGCAACGGTGGGGGCGCTTTGCCACGCACTATCGTGGCGAAAGTGACCCCCGATCCGCTGCTCAATCCAGAGTCGTTTACTGTCACGTCGACCGCTAACCTGGACGGCACCGGCTCGCTGCAGGTCGACGCCAAGGCCGACGTTGACGACACCAAGTTGAGCGCGCTCGAGGACGTCGCAATCGCGAGCAGTTGGCGCGCCGACGGCGCAGGCCGAGCCGACATAGTGATCGCTGGCGGCGACATTCCGGCCGATCCGGGCAGCGTGAGCGCGGTCGAGTGCTGGGGCGCCGACTTCATGCGCGACTACTACGCCGATTCCATCGACTTCGAGCCGAGCGAGGGCGAAGCCTCCGCCTGTGTTTACGACGCGCCCTGAGCGGCGCACGGTGCTAGCTTTGCGGCGTGGCTGAACTGCCGTTGAACGAGCAGCTGCTCGACTACGCACCGCAAAGCGCCGAGCGAGCGGCGCTGCGTGCCGAAATTCTTCGCCAAACGTCGGAGAACCCCCACCTCCCGCTGGTGATCGGCGGCGCCCGCATCGAGACCGGAAAAAGCGTTGCGCTGACCGCCCCCCACCGTCACAGCCTGGCGCTGGCGACGCGCGTGGAAGGCGACCAGGGCCACGTCGATCGCGCGATTGCCGCGGCCCTGGCTGCCAAGCCCGCCTGGGCCGCGACCCCGCTGCCCGAGCGCGCGGCCATTTTCGAGCGCGCCGCCGAGCTGCTGGCGGGTTCGTTTCGGCAACGCTTGAACGCCGCAACTCTGGTGGGGCAAAGCAAGACGCCCCACCAAGCTGAGATCGACGCGGCTTGTGAGTTGATCGACTTTTTACGCTTCAACTCGCACTACGCGCGCGAGCTCGAGCAGTTGCCTTTACGCAGCCCGCCAGGCGTTCAGAACAGCGTCGAGCTGCGACCGCTCGACGGCTTCGTGCTGGCCATCACGCCCTTCAATTTCACGGCTATTGCAGGCAATTTGGTGGCCGCTCCCGCGTTGCTCGGCAACACGGTGGTGTGGAAGCCCTCGCCGCTGGCGGCGCTCTCCGCCTACCGCATTTTGGAGCTGTTCGAGCAGGCTGGGCTGCCGCCGGGCGTCATCAATTTAATTCAAGGGGACGCGGCTGGCATTTGCGAGCAGGCCTTGGCGCATCCAGAGTTTTCGGGCCTGCATTTCACTGGCTCGTCACAGGTGTTCGACGCGCTCCAGCAGCGCATCGCGCACCATTTGCCCGACTACCGCGCTTACCCGCGCGTCGTGGGTGAGTGCGGAGGCAAAGATTTCATTTTCGCCCACCCCAGTGCGGACGTGACGGCGCTGGCGGTCGCGCTCGTGCGTGGTGGCTTCGAGTACCAGGGTCAGAAGTGTTCGGCGGCGTCACGCGTGTTCCTGCCGCGCAGCTTGGCCGCTCGGGTGTTGGCCGAAAGCGCTGCGCTCATCAGCCAAATCCGCATGGGCGATCCAGCTGATTTTGGCTGCTTCATGGGCGCCGTGATCGGCCGCGCGGCGTTCGACCGTCTAGCTGAGGCGCTCGCCCAAGCAAAGCGCGATCCCGAGTGCCGTATCGTCGCCGGCGGCGGGGCCGACGATCGCGAAGGCTACTTCGTGGAACCAACGCTGATCGAAGTGAAGGACGCGCGCCACCAGCTGCTGCAGCGCGAGCTGTTTGGTCCAGTCGTGGCCGCGTTCGTCTACGACGATGCCCGTCTCGACGACGCCGTGCGCCTGTGCGACCAAGGCTCGGTCTACGCGCTGACGGGAGCCATTTTTGCGCAGGACGAAGCTGCCATCGTGGACCTGTCGCACCGGCTCCGCTTCGCGGCCGGTAACTTCTACATCAACGACAAACCGACCGGCGCCGTGGTCGGCCAGCAACCTTTCGGCGGTTCGCGGCGCTCTGGCACCAACGACAAGGCGGGCTCGCCTTGGAACCTCTTGCGTTGGACCAGCCCGCGCACCATCAAACGCACTTACGCGCCGTCGCTCACCTTCAAGTACCCGTATCAGGATCCTGATTCATGACTTTTCCCGCTAACGCCGGCGTGCTGTTGGTCGCGCACGGCACCGTCGACAACCTCGACGATCTCGGCGCTTTCGTGGCCCGCATTCGCCACGGGCGCCCCGCGCCGCCCGGCTTGGTCGAAGAGCTAAGGCAGCGATACGAAGCCATCGGGGGCAGCTCGCCGTTGCTCCAAACCACGCGCGAACAGGCTCAGGCGCTCGCCAAGCGGTTGGACGCGCCGGTGTTGGTGGCCATGCGCCTTTGGGAGCCGGGCGTCGAAAAGGCGTTGGCAGGCGCCGCTGCGCTCGGTGTGTCGCGGCTCGTGGTCATCGCTTTGGCTCCGTTCAGTCAGCATGTCTACTGGGACGCTGCCATAAAGGTCGCGGCCGCCGCGCAGTCCGCCGTCGAGCTCGTGCCCAGCGCGCCCTATGGAGAAGAACCGGATTTCGTAGCCGCCCACGTCGAGGCCATCCAGCGCCAAGCGTCGGCGGGCGCGGCGGTCGTGCTCTCGGCGCACAGCTTGCCCCGCGTCGCCATTCAACGCGGCGATCCGTACGCGCGACTGGTCGAGGCTTCGGCCGCCGCCGTTTCTGCCGGGCTGGGGCGCCCCGTTCGGCTTTGCTACCAAAGCCAGGGCGCTGACGGCGGGGATTGGCTGGGACCTACGGTGCGCGAAACGCTGACCGCGCTGAAGGCCGAAGGGCAGCGTGAGGTCGTGTGGGCGCCTTTCGGTTTCCTCGCCGATCACGTCGAGACGCTGTACGACCTGGACATCGAAGCTCGAGCCCTCGCGGACGAGCTTTCGTTGTCGCTCGTGCGCATCCCGGCCTTGAACGTCAATCAGGGGCTAATTGCCGCGCTTTCTGCCGTGGCTATTCGCTCGATTTCCGCGGAGCGCCCGGGCTAGGCTGTGCGCGGGAAAATGCGTCTACGTTTAGCGCGAGTCTTCAAGCGACCCACGACGTGGGCGGTTTGCGTAGCGGCCTTGCTGCTGGGCACCAGCAGCTGCGGGCTGTTTCGCGGCTCTGTCAACGCCAGCCCCGAGCTGCGCTGGTTCTTGTTCTCCAACTTCGGCGCGCAGCGCATGTGTCCCGAAATGCTGAAGCGCGGCGCGCCGCTCAAGTTAGTTCCCAACGGCAACGCCATTGGCCGCTTCTTTCCTGAGCGCTGCACGGCTCAGGTGAACGACGCCGCCCAAATCGTGACGCTGGCGTTCTCGGGCACGGGCTTCGCCTGGACGCCCTTGGCGGGCCGCGTCGGCTTCGCGGTTTCAGCGACTGTGGACTACCGCATGGATTTCTTCATGGCCGAGGACGCGACGTACGTCTGGGCAAAGCCTGCGCGCATCGCCTACGGCCCTGATTTTCGCATGGGCGCGATCGAGAACAAGCTCGTCGATTTTGCCGCGCAGGGACCGGCTGGTTACATGGTGTCCATGTTCGGCTCGCAAATCGTGCAGGGTCAGCTATCCAGCGGCTTCACGGTGGTGCACACGGACGACGGTGACGAGTTTTCGCTCGGCCTGTTGACTCCGCCCATGCGACCGCAGCGCTTTTTCGCCAGCGGCGGCGGCCGCACGGCGCTAGAGCGCGACACCACCGAGGTGCGCATCGATCAAATGGACCTGGTGGGGCCGTTCGAAGTGCCGTCGTCGGGCCAGGCGCTTTTCCTGCGCTTTCAAGTCACCGGCCCCGCGTTGGACGCCATGCTGATTCGGCGCGGCTCAGGCGACCTTTGGCGCAGCGGCTTGCAGCTAGGCGCCGCCCTAGCCGCGCCGCCCGAAGCGCCGCTCAGCGCGTTCCCGCTGCAGCCGGGCCAAGAAGCGCGGCAGGTGGTGCCGCTGCCGCCTGGCCAGTACTACCTGGTACTGGACAACAGCGCGCGCATGGGTGCCGTCAACCCGCCCTGGAGCCCCCTCGGCATCGTCGGCGGCAACGCGGCCGTGGTCGCCTATTCAGTCGAGCTGGGCGAAGCCGGCTCGCAGTTTTAGGCGAGCGAGCGATCAACCGGGAGGCGGGGAGCGGGGAGGTGCCTACGGAGTGGGCTGCCGCAATGCGGCCTGCTTGCAGAGGCTTTTGTGGCGGTCCTGGGTAGCGCGAGGGCGCGGGGGCCTAGCGCTCAGCGTTTGCGCGAGCGGATCGCGGGGTCCGTGGCGCGAGACAGGACATCGCCCTGACCCTTGCTCTCACCCTTCGGCGCTGAGCGAGACGCGCCAGTCGACCGGCAAGTCGAGGAAGCCTTCGAGACAGAGGTAGTCGTAGAGCTGCTCGCAGACGACCGCGCACGTTTCGCTGAAGACGTGCGGGTCGGTGAAGAACTTGACGGTCTCCTCTTGGAACTCTTCCTGGCTTTGCGTCAGCTTTTCCAGCAGCTCGTCGCCGCAGAAGAACACCATTTGCTGCATGAACAGCCGCTCCCACTCGGCGCGAAAATCGCCGAAGGCGTCCGCCAGCACCTTGTAGCCGACGCTGCTGGGGCGGCGCGCTGCTTTGCAAACGCGGATCGTCACTTTGGCCATTTGCTCGAGCCGCGGCGGCAAATATTTCTGCAGAAAATCGCCCAGCACCGCCGTGTAAATGGTCATCACGCGGTTCAGCTCGGGTGAGCGGCGCGACAAGAACGCGACCTGTAAATCGCGCTCGGTTTTGCTCAGCGCGTCGAGCGTGGCTTGGCGCACCTCAGGGCTTTGGAATTCGAAGCCCTCGAGCTCAGCGCGCAAGCGGTTCTTGTAACGCGAAAGCACGTAGTACACGCCCTGCTCGGCGTGGTGAATGACTTTGTCTTTGTCACCCTTGGACTTTTCGTGCAGCTCGCTCTCGAAAAAGAGCTTGGCAATTTTCTTGCCGATGGGCTTTAAAATGCGAGTTGCAAACTGGGTTTGACCCGAGAAGAACCGCGGCAACAGCGCGGCAAGCGCTCTAGTTTGCTGCTCCTCCATCTCCTCGGGCGTCTTGTGCCCGCCTGCGCCGCCCAAGACCGCGGCTTGCATGGCCTTGAGCTGCGCCACCACTTGAGCCGTGATGGCGTCGAGCTCCGGGCTCGTCTCCATTTCGGCCTTGTAGTGAACGATGCGTGCCTGGACCTGCTCGTTCAGCAGACCGAGCGCCTGAATGGCCAGCGCCTCCTTCTGGCCATCGCTCATCGAGCGGGCTGGAACGGGCGGCGGGCGGCGAGGCGGAACAGGCGGCACCGCGAGTGGCGGCTTCGGCGGCGCGGCTTCAGTCACGGTCAGCCAGCCTATACCAGCGCCGGCTCCCCGAACACCGAGCATTGGGCTATAGGGGAAGGATCATGAGGGTTTTTACGCGGACTTGCGCGGCTTGGGCTCTTTCGACAGTGCTTTTCGGCTGCGCACGCGGGCCGGACATCGCCAGCCCCGAGCTACCGCTGCGGCGGGTGGTCGTTTATCGAAACGGCGTCGGCTACTTCGAGCGTGGCGGCCAGGTCGACGGTGAGGAGGTGTCGTTCAAGATGCGGCAGCGCATGGTCGGCGATTTTTTGGCCACGCTGGCCATCGTCGAGCGCGGCGGCAGCTCGCTGAAGGCAGCGTCGTTCCCGCTCGAGGTCGACAAGAACGATCCGGTCGCGCAAGACCCGCGCTTCGGTCGCATGCTGCAAGCCTGGACCAACCCAGGCGAGCCGCCGAAAGCGCCTGACCCTTCGAGCGAGCGCTTGCGCAAAGTGCGCTTGAGCCTGGACGGCAAAGAGCACGATCTTTCGATTGGCTACGTTGCGGCGACACCGCTATGGCGTCCGTCGTACCGGGTGGTCGTAGGTAAGGGCGGGGCAGACCTGCAAGTGTGGGGCATCGTCCAAAATCTGTCCGGCGAAGACTGGAAGAACGTCGAACTCACCCTGGTAGCGGGCGCGCCCATCGCGTTCGAGTCGACGCTCGGCGAAGCCATCACGCCGACGCGCCCGGTCATCACCGACACGGGCGAAATCATCGCCCAAGTTCCGGAGGGCATGACCACGCTCGCTGAAGGGCCGGGCGGCGCCGTTGATCGCTACGCTCCCGAAGAAGAGAAAGCGCCGGAACCGGCCTTGGAGG